>JAUVPB010000228.1 GCA_030598925.1 Actinomycetes bacterium | reverse complement strand
CGGGCGGCGCGATCCTCGCGCTGCCACGAGCCGGTGCTGGTCACGCCGTCGATGTGGAGGATGTCCTTCTGGAGCTCCCAGTCCTTTGCGTGCGCGTGGAAGATGCGCTTGCCGAATCTCTTGATGAATACGACGGGGTCGATCATCTGCCAGATCAGATGGCTCGGATCGAAGTTGAAGCCCCAGTCGTCTCGGTCGAGTCGCTTGATCGCCTCCTCGGCCGTGTAGACGTTGTAGGCAATCTCGGTGGGGTGCACCTCGTGAGCGAAGCGCACGCCGAGTTTCTTGAACTCGTCGAGGATCGGATTCCAGCGCTCGAGGAAGAGATCCCAGCCCTGTTCGTAGATCTCGAGGCGTTGTGGCGGGAAGATGTACCAGCTCTCCCAGACCGTCGAGCCGAAGAAGCCGTTGACGACCGGAATCTCGAGCTGGGAGGCGGCTTGGGCAGTCTTGATGATGTGCTCGGTGCCGAACTTGATCATCTCCTCCTTGTCCGACGTGCCAGCCCATTCGTCGAGGCTGGAGTCGCCGACGGGGAGCACCATCGTGGAGGAGAGGTGGTTCGAGAGGCCCGAGATCTCGATGCCCTTCGACTCGAGCATCTTCTTGATCCCCTTGGCGTACGCGGGATCCTCGACGGCGCGGTCGGTGTCGAAGTGGTTGGAGCCACGCCACGCAGCGAGCTCGAACATCTCGTAGCCGAGGCCGGCCGCGTAGTCAGCGACCTCTTCCAGGGGCTTGTCGTTCAGTACGACTGTAAAGAGACCGAGTTTCATCTCGCGATCACTCCTTCATCGAGGCCGGTACGGCGGTTTGCGCTATCTCGGGTTGGGCTCGGGTACCGTCATCCTGGCTGTCCTCAAGGCGCGGGTCGAAGACGATCTTGATCGCCCGGCCTGCGCGCAGCTTCTCGAACGCGACCTCCCACGACCCGAGCGGAATCACCTCGCTGACGAGCGGCTCGAGCTCGATCTCGCGTTCGGAGATCAGGCGCATGGCGTGGCGCCATGATCGAGGGGTCGAGGCAAAGCCTGACGTGAGGATCGCCTCTGTCTCGAAGATCCGGTCGAGCGGAATCTCGACGGGTTTCCCGAAGACGCCGATCTGGACGTAGCGGCCGCCGCGCCGGACACTGTTCAGACACGTCGCGGCTCCGCCGGCGCTGCCCGAACACTCGATCACGACGTTTGCTCCATGCGTCACCTCGAGGCGAGCGGCCAGCGAGTCGACGCTCGTCTCGGTCTCGAACCCAAGTTTCCTGGCTGCCTCGAGTCGAGCGGTATCGCTCTCCAGGCCCATCACGACGACGGAGCCACCGAGCGCTCGCGCAACCTGAGCCGCGAGTAGGCCGACGGGCCCCGGGCCGGTTACGACTACGAGGTCGCCGGCGGTGACCTTCGGCGGATCGAGTAGGCAATGACAGACGCAGGCGAGAGGCTCGGCGAGCGAGGCGGCATGTTCGTCCAGCCAGTCAGGAATTCGGTGGAGGTTCCGAGCAGGAACGATCACCCGCGGCGCGAAGGCGCCGTCGACGAACGAGCCGATCGAGCGACGTTCGGGGCACAGATTGACGCGGCCGTCGCGGCACCATTCGCAGCGCGAGCAGGTCGAGAAGTACGTCTCCGCCACGACTCGTGAGTCTCGCCATGACGGATCGACCCCTTGGCCCGCTTCGAGTACGACGCCGCAGACCTCGTGTCCCATCGTCACGGGTGGGTCGCTGCGAAACTCGTCATCCGCGATGTGGAGATCGGTGCCGCAGATGCCGGCACCTCTGACCTGCAGCAGCGTCTCGCCTTTCGCCGGCGGTCGCTCCGGCCGCTCGGCCAGGGCGACGTTACCGCGGCCGGCTGCAAGTTTCGCCAGGCCTCTCACGTGCTAGTCACCTGCCCGAGGACGGTCGTGTAGAGCTGCTCGAGCTCTGGCGGTCCAATCGGCCGCGGATTCGTCGTTATGTTGCGGCTCTTCATCGCGTCTTCGACGAGCTTCGGGATGTCGACCTCGGCGGGCTCGAGGCCCCAGTCACGAAGCGTGGCCGGCAAGCCGACGTCCTGGCAGAGCGCCCTGATCGCCTCGACGCCTTGCTGCGCGGCCTCTGTGGATGTCAACCCGGATACCTCGGCGCCGAGTGCGGCTGCGATGTCCGCGAGCTTCTCCTCACACGCGGGTCGCAGGATGTCGAGGCCATCGGCGAGGAAGATCGCGTTGGCGACGCCGTGTGGGACGCCGTAGTGCGCCGTGACTGGCGTTGAGGCCGCGTGCACGATGGCGTTCGCGTTCATGTTGAACGCGACCCCGGTCATGGTGCTCGCGAGCGACAGTTCAGCAATCGCCTCCGTCTGTTTTTCGGCCACCGCGGGACGAAGCGACCGCCCGATCATCGTGATCGCACGAATGTTGAGAGCGTCGAGGAGCGGATCCGATCCAAGGTTCACGTACGACTCCGTCGCGTGCGCCAGGGCGTCGGCACCCGTCGCAGCGATCACGTGCGCGGGCGCTGACACGACCAGCTCGGGGTCAACGAGCGCGACGCGGGCCGCGAGGTTTCGCGCCGCGCACACCACCTTGAAGTGTTCCGCTGGGTCCGTGACTACCACGACGAACGTCACCTCGGCTCCGGTACCACACGTCGTCGGGATGCAGATCACGGGTGGGCCCGGTTGTGGGACGAGGTCTTTGCCCCGGTAGTCCCAGATGGAGCCTCCGTTCTCGAGCAATGCGCTCGCGGCCTTGGCGGCATCCATCGAGGAGCCGCCGCCCAGACCGATCAGGCCATCGCAACGCTCCGAGCGATAGAGCTCGCAGATCTCATCGAGGTTCGTCGTGGTCGGGTTCTCCGAGGTCGCGTCGTACACGCAGACGTCGAGTCCGCCAGCGTGAGCGTGCTCGGCAACCCGGTCGACCGCGCCTGCGCGTTGCAGCCCCTGGTCGGTGACGAGTAGCGGTCGAGCGATGTTCAACTCGGCGAGCCGGGTGCCGAGCTCAGCCGAGGCTCCGAGCCCGTAGAAGATTCGGGTGGGGCACTCGAAGGGGTGAACGGCGTTCCAGGCCATCGGTTAGCGGCGCCCGGCCGTGTACGCGATCCGCCTCTGCGGGTCTCGCTGGGTGTTACGACGGGCACTATGACGAGCGACGCCGCGACTCCTGCGGGCCGGCTCCGATATGGCGGGGTTCAGGCAGGGCACGCGGCGCAGTTATATCGAAGGTCCGCCCTCCCGCGGGTCGTCGTTGAAATCGATGTCATACAACGCGGCGCGTTACCGACGACGCGCCGTGCTGGCCTGCATGTCGTTACGGGCCGGAGGGATTGGCCTCAGTGCGCAGCTGGTCTGAGATCCCTCGCGCCCCGATGACACTCGCGCCACACTGGGCGGCGAGCTCCAGGGCGGCTTCTGGTTTGTCGCCTCGGGCCAATCCGAATGTCAGCCCGGCGATGAAGCTGTCGCCGGCGCCGTAGCTGTCGACCGGGTCAAAGCTCAGCCCGGCAGGCTGGAACGGACGCTCCGGCTCGCCTTGAACGGCGTACGTCCCGCCCTCGGCACCCGCTGTCGTGACGACGAGTTCCGGGGGCGGGTCGAGGTCGCCCGGCGTGTACTGCTCGTCCGGGTCGGTTGCGCTCTGAACGAGGGCGTCGAGAGGCACGTTCGACTGACGGAGGAGAGGGAGCCAGCGCGCCGTCGCAACGAGTACGCGGGCCCGGCGAGCCTCAACGAGCGAACCGGTGTCTCCACAGACGAAGCACGCGCCGTCATAGTCATCCAACGCGTGCCAAGGCAAGTCATCTTTGCCCAGAGGGCAGAGCTTCGAGCCGTGCACAATGATCGTTCGCTCGGTGCTCGCGTCCACGACCACGATCGCCCGCCGCTGCGGCTGGCCGACGTGTATCTGCGCGTGCACGTCGACGTCGTATCCCGCGAGCTCGGCGCGGGCTCTGCGGCTGAGCTCGTCGTCCGTGAGAGCCGTGTAGAAGGACGCGCGACCGGCGAGCCTTGCCAGCTGTCTGGCTGCCGTTGCGCCCGCGCCCGCTGGTTCCGCTCGAAGCCATGAAGACTCTGTCCACTCGCCGGCTCTAGGCATTAGATCGACGTGGACTACGTCTGCCCATTCGACGTGGCCAACGACTGCCACGCGCATAGCTCGGCCGGGGTCTGTCGCTTGCGCGTCCACAGGCTCAGCGGGCCTGCGATCCGAACGTGGCACCTGTCGAGTGGCGAGCCCTATCGTCTAACAATTCAGTCCTTGTGACGTCGTAGCTCAGCAGGGTTACGTTGTTCAAATCAGCGCTTCGACTGGACAACGAGTGGTGGCCCTGATATTAGTGCCGCATCGCATTCGAGGGTGACGGTGTTTGAGGCGAGAAATCGTTTTCATGAGAGTGCGGAATCAACGGAGTGGAGTACTAGGTTTTTTCGATCGG
>JAUVPB010000213.1 GCA_030598925.1 Actinomycetes bacterium | reverse complement strand
GCGCTCTTTCAGCGAGTAGTCGATGTTCGTGAGCGCCTGGTCAATGTCCTCGACCGTGATGCGGTAGCCGGGCTCGCGATCGGTGAAGTCGAGGACGACGCCGTCGGAGAAGCAGTACTCGAGGGGTATTCCCGTGATGTCCGTGCCGTTCTTGTTGATGTGCCGGGTAGCGTCGACGTGCGTTCCCACGTGGTCGTCCTGCATCACCACGTAGTGAGCGGTCAGCGACTTGGCGCCGTGGGCCGCTGCCCCGATCCGCTCCGCGAACTGCTCGTGGCTTTCGTTCAACAGGATCATTGGCGGTGGTACGCGCGGGAACGTCATCATGTCTTGATGCACGGGCATTGAGAGGTCGATGAGACGGGTCATGCGATGCCTCCTTCGAGTACGAGGTTCGTGTAGCTCTCGATGTGCTCCCGCATGACGGCGCCGGCGCGATCGGGATCGCGTGCGGCCAGGGCTTGCAGGATCGGTTCGTGACGGTCTGCGATCGCAGCTAGGTCGATGCCGCTCGCGAGGCAGGTGACCGCAGTTCGGAGATCCGGTCGCAGCGAGGTCCATAGCTCGGTGAGCACGGGATTCTCGGCCGCCTCGACGATCCGGCGGTGAAACGCGACGTTGTGCTCCACGAGGCGCGCGAGATCCGCCGCCGCGGCCGCCTCCCGCATACGGTCGAGATGCCGCGCGAGGTCGCCCACGTCGCCTTCGAGCCGCACTGCGGCTTCGCGCGCGGCGAGCTCCTCGAGCGCGGCGCGTACGGGATAGATGTGCGAGAGCTCGGTGGGGGAGACCTCGCGCACGCGCGAGCCCCGATGGGGCTTCGACTCGATGAATCGGAGAAGCTCGAGCTCTCTCAGTGCCTCGCGGACCGGTGTCTGGCTGGTGCCGAGCTCCGCCGCGATGCGGGTTTCGATGAGGCGCTCGCCCGGCGCGTACACCCCGGTCAGGATCCTGTCGGCGAGAAGCTCCTTGACCTGCTCACGGAGGGTGGTCCGCGCCACCGCTCTCATCGGCGCGACCGCGAGTCGGAAGCGAGCATGCGGCTCACTGGATGACCTCGACGATGCCCGTCGATCCGTTCAACCTGACCCGGTCGCCGGTCTCGATCCGTTCGGTCGCGTTCGAGGTGCCAACGACTGCCGGCAACCCGAATTCGCGCGAGACGACCGCTGGATGCGACGCGACTCCGCCGGCGTCCGTGACGAGCCCAGCAATTCTCGTGAACAGCACCACCCATGCCGGATTCGTCATCCGGCAGACGACGATCTCGCCGTCGCTGACACGGTCGAAGTCGTCGAGCGAGAGCACGACGCGAGCCACGCCCTCGACAACACCCGGCGAGGCCGCCAGGCCCTCGATGCGATCCTTGGCCGTGACGCGCCCCCGGTGGAACTTCTCCGGGAAGCCCCAGAGCGTCCAGTATGGAAATGCGAGGGCATCCCCGGTCGCCGTGCCGACCCAGTCGGGCGGGCGGAGCGTGTATGCATGCTCGCGTCGGTCACGGCGCTCGCCAACGCGCTCGCGCAGGTCGAACGCGTCACTGTTGCCCACGAGCGTGCGCAGCTCCTCGTAGGTGAGGTAGAGAACGTCTTCGGCGTCGTCAGCGAGGCTGAGCTCTACGAGTTGCCGGCCGATCGCGATCAGCACCATCCGGACGCGTGCGTTCGTGCCCTGGTCGATGTAGAAGTGGTGGTCGGGCGTCAGCGGATTCATGCCCATCGAGCGCTCCAGCGCGTCGGTGAGCGCCGCGCGCTCGGCTCCCTCGGGAACGCCGTCCAGCAACTCGTCTACCGCGCTGTTCAGGTCGTCCTCGATCGCCTTCACCGCGGCTGGAAAGTCGTAGTCGGTCTCGAGGTAGCCGCGGACGGCCTCGACGATCGGCGCCGGGTTCTCGCGCCAGGTGGGAAAGGCGAACTCGTGTGACCAGATGGCGCGGGCGCCGAACTCCTGCCGGTAGGGGTTGAGGTGGTTGCCGATGAAGCTCTGGCCCGCGTCGCTTGCGGCGAGGGCACTCAGCACCGAGCGCGCGTCGTCTCCCGCCGCAAACGCTTCGCGGAGCGCCGCGTTGCCCTTGACCTCCTCCTTCATGCGCCACAGGCCCTCGATCGAGTCCCAGTTGCGGTCCGCAATCGAGCTCTGTAGCCGTCCGGGCAGCGCAGGGTCGACCTCGCCCTTTACCTCTTCGATCGTCGCGTTCAACGCAATCGTCGCGGAGAACTGGGCGAAGTTCAGCATCCAGTGGATCTTCCAGTGGCGATCGTGGACGTCGATGGCGTCCTCTAGCAGGATCGCCAGCTCGACGAGATCGGCTCCCTCAATGTCGTAGCCGTCGAGGTAGGCGAAGTTCTGCTCGATCTCGGGCCGCAGGCGTGACGTCCACCAGTCGAGGAAGTTGGCCGCATAGTGCGGGAGCACCGCGCCGAGGTAGGGCCCGAGGTTGTCGGCATGGGCAGGATCGCGGGGCACGCGCGGCGTGTAGCGGGCTCCGTATTCGGTGGCCTCGGCCCGGAGTTGAGGGTCGGCTGGAATGGCTGCCGTATAGACGTAGCCGTTGATCTCCTTCGCGATCCAGTCGCACGCGAACGGCGTCCCGAACCGCCGGAACATGTGGTCGCACGTCAGCCACCAGCCGCCGATGTCGAAGAAGAACGGACTCACGGGGTTCGGGCAATGCAGATCGTCCAGCACCCAGAAGAGCTCCGCCTCCCCCTCGAGCCACTCGATCGGGAAGTCGCTGTCGCCGTGGAATGTGGCTAGTACTTCGGCCGCCATTGGCTCTCCTTCCGTTCAAGACCGGCGGATGGCGCTCGATCATCGATTATCGATGATGGCCTGTCAAGGCGGGCGGCGGTCACTGGCACGCTGTGAGCCCACCGTCAAGCGTGAGGATCTGTCCAGTGACGAACGACGACGCATCGGAGCAGAAGAACAACGCCGCGCCAACCATGTCGTCGGTCTCGCCGATCCGGCCGAGCGAGATCCTACTGACGACCGCGTCCTCGAAGCCAGGCGTCTCGAGCAGGCTCGCGACCTGGTCGGTTCGCGTAAAGGTCGGCGAGATCGCGTTCACCGTGATCCCGTGCTTGGCCCACTCGGTTGCGTGCTGCTTCGTCAGGCCGTTGACCGCGTGCTTGGCCGCGACGTACGCCGAGTAGTCGGCATGGATCGCGAGCTGGCCACGCACAGACGAGATGTTGAGGACTCTGCCGCCGTTGCCGGCTGCGATCATCGCGCGCGCCGCGGCTTGGGAGGGGAGGAGGACCGCCGTCAGATTGAGATCGATCATCCAATCCCACTTGTCGCGTGGGTACGTCTCGGCCGGGTACAGAGCGTCGCCGGCGCCGCCGCCGACCGCGTTGACGAGGACGTCAAGCCGGCCGAACCGCTCGAGTGTCTGATCGACCGCGCTCTGGGTGTCCGCGTTCAGGGTCATGTCCCCCTCGAGTACGAGGTGCTCCGCGTCTGTCGCGGCGAGGGTTTCCGCAGCGTTCACGAGCTTCGCCTTGGAGCGCCCGACCACCGCAACCCTGGCGCCCACCCGAGCGAACGCCTCGCCCAGCCGCAGCCCGATACCACCCGTTCCGCCCGGTATCAGCGCAACCTTCCCGTCGAGCCTGAATCGTTCGAGTTCGTCTTCAGACACGCCTACCTCCTCCGTTGTGTGGCACGTCTCATTCGGGCATGTACCCCTGTTCATCGAGCACGCGGCCGACCCGTTCGGTCGCCTGCAGGACTGACGGAGCCCAGGTCAGGCGCCCGGCGTCAGTGCCGCCGACGATCGCCATCAGCTCCGCCGTCGCGCCTCCCGCATTGCGGAAGCCGCGCCAGACGCCGGGAGGGACGGAGCACACGTCCCACCGTTCCAGCGTCAGCTCCGTCACCTCGCCGTCCGGGAGGCTCGCGTAGGGGACCGCCCACGTACCCGAGAGTGGCATGAAGACCTCGACGGTCGTGTGCGTGTGCAGATGAGCGCCGTGGCCGGGCTCTGCTTCGATGATCGCCAGATGGAAGTCGTCGGCCGGGATGGGTGGACGCACGCTCCGATCCTCGCCGACGTTCTGCCCGATCACGCTCCAGATCCGCCGCGCCCCTCCGGGTAGCGCCGTGTCGACGAACAGTGCCGGGTTGGGCTCGTCCTCGCCGAATCGCCAGACCCGGCCTTCGAGTGGGTCGTTCATCGTGCCTCCTTCGCGGGCTGACGTCGCCCTCTCATGGGACGAGAGCGGCGACGCGTTGGCCGAATGCCTCGATCGCCTCATTTCCGTCGAGGGTGCCCAGCTCGAGCTCGTACGTTCGACTCTCGCCCGGGCCGAGTTCGATCAGCTCGCCGCGCTCTCTCGCGTCGAGCCTGCCGGCGACGCGGTTGGTGCACGGCTCGATCCCGACGGCATACGTTCCCTCGCCCAGCGTGCGCCACATGAAGTGGAACGGCAGCTGATCGCGCCGGAACACCTGATACATGCCGAGTCCGAGGCGTCGATTGACGACCGCGACCGGCACCGTCCCGGCCGCCTCGGCGACGATCTCGTGCTCGAACACCTGCTCGACGAACATCGGGGATGGAGCCGCGAGCGTCCGGTACCCCTCGACGCTGTGGTCGCCACGCGCCTCGACGCTCGACGCGGGTACGAGCACCTCCGATTGCTCGTCGACGACCGGGAAACCAGCGTTCACGTGGTAGAGGAGCATGTGCGGCGTTGTGTCGAAGCCGACGTTCTCCACCTCGTCGTGAACGGTCAGCGTCGAGCCGCCGACGGCGCATTCGATTCGTCGTCGCAGCAGCAGTTGCTCACCGAACACGGAAGCCTGGAGAACTTCGCCCTCCGCGTACAGGACGCACTC
>JAUVPB010000273.1 GCA_030598925.1 Actinomycetes bacterium | reverse complement strand
GGCCTCGATCAAGCCGCGTCGTTCGAGCTCCCGCAGCGCGCTGTGAGCCTTGTTGGGCTCGGCGCGGGTCAGCATCTCGATGCGCTGGCGATAGAACCACCACACCTTGGCCGGATTGCGACGGAACGCGCTGAGCGTCGCGTACTCCATCGGATCGAGCCTGGCCCAGATGCCGGTGGGCGAGCGAAAGTCGGGGATCCCGCTTTCGGTGGCCACACCCGCGCCGGTCAGCACGACGCACGGCTGGTGGGCGCGAATCAGTGCGGCGAGCCGGTCAGGCACGGTTGGTGTGGGTGCTCATGCCCGGAACCCTAGGCTCGTTCGGCTCGACTCGCCGCGCCGGCCGCCGGGCGAAGGGCAGACGAGCGCTAGGCTGCGGACCGACGTGGAGGGGTTTCGCTTCTCAACCGAGCTGACCGCGCGCTTCAACGAGACGGATGCGCAGGGCATCATCCATCACGGCGTGCACGTGATCTGGTTCGAGATCGCACGCATCGCCTACCTCGCACAGATTCCTGGCGGATATCCGGGCCTCGTCGAGACGGGCATCGACGTGACGACGATCGAGCTCCACATCCGGTACAGCGAAGGAGTGCGTTTCGGGGACCGCCTCCGCGCGTGGACGCGCTGCAGCGAGATACGGGGCGCGAGACTGCGGTTCGAGTACGCGGTCGAGAACGTCGAGTCCGGCGCGCGCGTAGCCGACGGTTGGACGTCTCACGCGTGCGTGAACGCCTCCACGCTGCGGGCTACGCGAGTGCCGCCCGAGCTCACCGAGGCTCTGCAGCGGCTCGAAGCCGACTAGCTGCACCCGGGCGCGACGGGCGTTCCCAGGGGCGTCAGGACCGACGTCCGCCGCCGGGCTCGCAGCCCCTCGTGGCGCACACCTTTCGGCGGGCCACGAGCAGCGGAGCCCAATACACTGGCGAGATGGATTTCCTACTGAGCGACGAGCAGCGCGCGATTCGGGACACCGTGAAGCAGTTCACGGACGAGCGCATCATGCCGAACGCGATCGAGAACGATCAGAACCACTACCTCGATATGGGCGTCATCGAAGGCATGGCCGAGCTCGGGCTGCTCGGCATCGTGATTCCAGAGGAGTACGGCGGCGCCGGGCTCGACTACGTCGCGGAGGCCCTCGTCTGCGAGGAGATCGAACGTGGCGAGAACGCGTTTCGCACGCTGATCTCGGTTCACGTCGGCCTCAATTCCCTGTCGATTCTTCGCTATGGCTCGGAGGAGCAGAAGCAGCGATACCTGGTTCCGCAGGCGAGGGGCGAGAAGCTCGGTTGCTTCGGCTTGACGGAGCCGGGTGCCGGCTCCGACGTCGTTGCGATGCGCTCCACGGCCGTTGAGCAACGCGGTAGCTACATCCTCAACGGGCAGAAGACGTGGATCTCATTCGCGGCGGTCGCCGACACCGCGCTCGTTTTCGCGAAGACCGATCCTGACGCCGGGCACAAGGGCATCACCGCGTTCCTCATCGAGCTGAGCTCGCCCGGCGTCACCACGCGAGACATTCCCGGCAAGCTCGGTGCGTGGGCAGGCTCGACCGGCGAGATCTTCATGGAGAACGTTGAGGTCGCCGCCGAGAACGTGATCGGCAACGTTGGTCAGGGGTTCGAGATCGCCATGCACTCGCTCGATCAGGGACGGTTCACGGTCGCCGCCGGCGGCTGCGGCGTGATTAGAGCCTGCCTCGAGAAGTCGGCGGCCTACGCGAAGGAGCGCGAGACGTTCGGTCAGCAGATCGGCAAATACCAGTTCGTGCAGGACATGATCGCCCAGATGGTGCTCGGCTACGAGACGTCGAAGCTCCTCGTTCTCCAGGCTGCCGACATGAAGAACCGTGGTGTAAGGAACTCCCGCGAGACGGGACTCGCCAAGTGGCACGCGACAGAGGAAGCCTTCAAAGCGGCGGACCTGGCGATTCAGGTGCACGGGGCGTATGGATACTCGGCCGAGTACGGGATCGAGCGGTACTTCCGGAACGCACGAGCGCCGATCTTGTATGAGGGAACAACCCAGATCCACAAGATGCTCCAGGCGGAGCACGCCCTCGGCTACCGGCAGCTGAACGGGCGCGGCGGCGAGATGTCACCGATCGTGGCCTGGGAACAGGCGTAGCGCGACCCGGCCGTCGCCGAGGCGCCCGTGGCCAAGCGTCGAAGGAAGAGGCGGCCGCCACCAGACCGCCGCAACGAGCGACTGCGGCTCACAACCGCCGAGCCCGAAGCAGATGACGAGGACCGCGCGGCGATTCTCGCACAACTACCGGCATGGGCTCGGCTGCTCCGCAGGCGATCGGGAGTCGCCGTCGGGGTCGCGATGGTCGGCGGCATCGTCGCCTTCAGCGCGCTCGGCGGCGTCGCGGGCCCGGCGATCTCAGGCGCCCTCTTGATCGGAACGGGACTCGCCCTCTGGCGCGCCGACGTACTGGAGCGTCGCGTGCGCCGGAAAGAGGCCTGAGCTCAGCTGTTCGTCGCCCGCCGGGCGAATCCGACTACAGCAGCAACCGGCCCCCATCGACCACCAGCGTCTGACCTGTCATGAAGGCACTTGCATCCGAGGCAAGGAAGAGGAGCGCACCGATGAGGTCCGCCGGCTCCTGGTAGCGCTTGACCGACTGCTGCGCAACGATCGGCGCTTCCGACTCAGGAAACAGCGTCCGGACGGTGTCGGTGCCGACCTGGCTTGGCACGAGGCAGTTGACGTTGATGCCATCGGCGGCGAGTTCGCGCGAGAGCGAGTGCGTGAAGCCCGCGACTGCGGCCTTCGACGCCGAATAGTGAAGAAGGCCGGGCGCGCCGAGGCCGGGAATGACAGACCCGATGTTGATGATCCGTCGCCCCTCCGGGGCACGGCGGAGATACGGCAGCCCGCCTTTCGTCGTGAGAAACGTGCCTCGGGCGTTGACCGCGAATACCTCGTCCCACTCCTCGACGCTGATCTCGTCGATAGTGCCGCGCGGGTAGATGCCGGCGTTGTTGAACCGGATGTTGAGCCCGGACTCCTCAGTGAACGACTCCACGGCGCGGAACAGCGCGTCGACCGACGCCGCCTGGGTGACGTCCGCCTGAGCGGCCTGCGCGCGACGACCGAGCTGCGTGATCCGATCAACGACGTCTTCCGCAGCAGCCTGTTCGGACTTGTAGTGGACGAGCACGTCCGCCCCCTCCCGCGCGAACGCGAGGCACGCCTCACGGCCGATCCCACGAGATCCGCCCGTGACGAGGACGGTCTTACCGGCAAGCTGCATCTGGCGATTCTAGGGGGGCATACGCGCGCGTACGTCGTGCCACGCAGCCCTCCACGATCTAGCCGAGCTCGATCACGTCCTGTCCGGCCTCGATCAGAGCTTCGTTCTCGAGCAGGACGCTGACGACCCGACCGGCCTC
>JAUVPB010000278.1 GCA_030598925.1 Actinomycetes bacterium | reverse complement strand
GCGCTCATGCACGACGCTGCACTCTCGGCGCTGGGCGAAGGGCGGCACGACGAAGCGCTGGACATCCTGCACAACGCGCTCGATCGTGAGCGCGGCACGATTCAGTCGATCCGCGATCTCTCGTTCGCGCTCGAGCCGATCATCCTCCGCGACTACGGCTTCGAGGCCGCGGTGCGCGCAATCGGCGACCAGCTCGAGCGAGGAGGCGAGATCGCCATCGAGCTAGACATCGTGGCCGGCGAACTGCTGGCCGAGAAGATGCAGGTCGCGCTGTATCAGACGGTGCGAGAGGCACTCGGGCAAGCCGCCCGGCGCAATCCTTCCACGGTGCGCGTGTCCATCCAACGAACGCAGGACAAGTCGTTCGTTCTCGAAGTCTCCGATGACGGGCACCGTGAACGTCGTCGACGCAACGTCGAGGCGATCGAGGAGCGCGCCCGCATGCTTCAGGGAGCCGTCGCGCTCGACTCAACCGACGAAGGCACACGCGTGGTCGTTGCCCTCCCCGCCATCGTCGTTGATCCGATTCATTCCGGCGCGAGCCCAGAACTCGCCCACGCTGCCTGAGACGCGCTCGGGCCACGGCGCCCCGACTCTCGTCGGGCGTGGAATGAGAACTCGCCGCACCGACACGTAGGCTGCCGGACCGCGACCACAGATATGTTCGTTCTTCGCTCCTGCGCGAAGGCAACCGGGACGACGGGCCTCGCGCGCGAGCTGCCCGAAGGAGGAATCGCGATGCGCACTCTCCTGAGCGAGTTCAAGGAGTTCCTGATGCGAGCGAACATCGTCGAGCTCGCGATCGCGGTAGTCATCGGCGCTGCCTTCGGCGCGCTGGTCACCTCGCTCGTCGCGAACCTGCTGACCCCACTGATCGCGGCGATCTTCGGTGAGACCGACTTCTCAGCGCTCTCGTTCACCGTCAACAACAGCACCTTCACGTATGGCGCATTCATAAACTCGCTGATCACGTTCGCTTCGATCGCCGCGGCGATCTTCGTTTTCGTCGTCAAACCCGTCCAGAAGTTTGACGCGACGCGCAAGGCCGACGAAGCCGCGACGACGACGGATTGCCCACACTGTTTGAGCGCGATCCCGACCGCCGCCTCCCGCTGTGCTTTCTGCACGTCGGAGCTGTAGGCGCGACCTCGGAGCCGGTCTGCTCGAGCGACAGTCGATCCGCGGAACACGGCGGCTGTGACGCTAGCCCGCGCGGGCGCATCTAGACTCTCGGTCATCGGATCCCGAACACGAGAGAACCTGACCCAATGATCTATTCGATCGCCGGCAACGCAACCGAGGCAGACCTGCTTCGCTTCGCAGAGGAGCTCGGGAACGCACTTGAGCGGATGAGCTTCCTCAAGTCCGACAAGCTGCACGACGCAGACCTCGTGCTAAATCTCATCGACGCCGACGACCCCAAGCCGTTCCGTCGTCGCTCACGGGGGACATTTGCAGCAGCGATCCACGTCGTGCCCGAGCTTCCGCAGGACATCCTGAAGCTCAACTACCCGCTGCTCGTGCGCGCGCTGGCCAATCAGGTGCTGGTGTACGTGCCGGACGAAGGGGTGTGGTTTACGACGCCGGAACGCGGCCACTATGGAGAACTGGCCGACGGCAACATCACGTCGCTCGCGGAGCGAGTGATCGCTCGGCTCGTGCCGCTCGCGACTGCGCGGCTCGTGATCGACAACGAATTCCGTACCGACCTCGAACCGGAGCTGTGGGACGGCGACGAGGTGGCCGACGACGTTCGGACGGCCGGGACGCGACTTGGAGACCTCGCCCTGCTCCCCGCGCCGTTCCCCGTCGAGGAACTCCTCGATGAACGCGACCTCCGCCAGGTCAAGCGGCTCTACGGCATCGGCGGCCTCTCGTACGGGAACCTGTCGGCCCGCAAAGACAGCACGCGTTTCTGGATGAGCGCGAGCGGGGTCGACAAGTCGCAACTCGAGACGGTCGGGCGCGACATCCTGCTCGTTTCCGACTACGACGAGCCGAACGCACAGATCGTCCTCAGCGTCCCCCCGATGATCGAACCGCGGCGGGTGTCGGTCGACGCGATCGAGCACTGGATGATCTATCAGGCACATCCCGATGTCGGTGCGATCCTCCACGTCCACTGCTGGATGGAGGGCATCGACGCGACGGAGATCAACTACCCGTGTGGCACGGAAGAGCTTGCGCGAAGCGTTTCCGACCTCGTCGACGCACAACCTGATCCTGCCCACGCGGTCATCGGACTCCGCAACCACGGCATCACCGCTACGGGTGAGAGCCTCGCCGAGATCCTGGATCGAATCGAGCCTCGCGTGCTGCGCCAGGTACCGATGAGCTAGACCCGATCCGTGCGCCGCACGCGACGCACGGATCGAGGCGTATCAGCGGGGTGCTGGTACGGGGCCGGACTTCCCCTCGTTCCAGAACACCTTGTGGACGTCGTAGAACACGTCCCAATGGTTGTCGATCAGCGAGAAGAAATCCTCGACGAGAGCCTCTTCCGGTGTTGCGGCATTCGGATGTTCCTCACGCCAGTTGGGCTGAACCACCTGGTAGCCCTCAACGAACTCTGGAAAGAGCGTCTCGAGAGTCGCGGTGCTGTGCAGCAGGTGCGTCGCGACAACCGTGTACTCGTGCTGCAGGAGCGCGTCGAAGTCGATCATGGCATCAGTACGCACGCCAAGCTGGTGAAGGAACGGATGGGGCGTAACGACGCGTCGCGGCTCAGTGCCATCGCCGCCTCCCAGAATCCTGTCTGTCACCGCATAGGAGCGCTCCTGGACGATCGTGCCCGAGTAACCCTGGGCGTGCGTGAGACAGTTCAGAAAGATGTTGTCGTAGAAGTAGCGAAACCGGTCCATGTTCTGCTCGGCAACGCTCCAGTACTCGACGATCACGAGCTTGAAGTCAAGGTTGGGCATTCAGGTCCTCCTAGGTGTACGGACGGCAACTCGACGACATGAACGAGCGCATTGCGCTCGCCAGTATCTGAGCAGCGGCCGAGCCGTGTCAAGCGTCTGCCTCCGTGACGGCGAAGCGGGCGCACGAGCATAGACTCCTGTCCCGTAACTGCACCGCCACGAGACAGCGAGAGGAGTATGTATGGGATTGCTCGATGGGAAGGTCGCCCTCGTCACCGGCGCTGCGCAGGGTAACGGCGCCGATATCGCCCGCGGCCTCGCGTCGCATGGCGCTGCGGTCGCCCTCACCGACCTCAACGAAGAGGGTGCAGTCGCGACCGCGACAGCCATCGCGGAGGACTTCGGTGGTCGAGCCATCGGCCTGGGCGGTGACGTCGGG
>JAUVPB010000322.1 GCA_030598925.1 Actinomycetes bacterium | reverse complement strand
GCTACGCCACCGATCAGGAAGGCGAGAACGGTGGCCGCCAGCGGCACGATGACGCCGCCGAGACGCGTTGAGAACCACTCGGTCGTGACCTGCGTGAACGATGGGCGCTCGTGTGACTCGTCGTTCATGACTCGTCCTCGGCCGTGTCGCTGCTCTCGGCGTCGGTCCCAACGGCGCCCCCCGTCATCGCGATACCGAGCTCCGCCTCGGTGACCCCGGGTTCGTACTCCGCGACGATCTCGCCCTCGTAGATCACGAGTATCCGGTCGGAGAGCGAGAGGATCTCCTCGAGCTCGAACGAGAGCAGGAGGATCGCTCGACCCTCGTCGCGTTCCTGCACGAGCCGCTTGTGCACGAATTCGATCGCGCCGACGTCGAGACCCCTCGTGGGTTGCGCAGCGACGAGGACGTCCGGATCTCGTGTCACCTCGCGGGCGATCACGACCTTTTGCTGGTTGCCGCCCGAGAGTGACGACGCGGGTGTCTCGGGCCCGCCGCCGCGAACGTCGAATTCCTCGATCAGCTCGCCGGCCTTCTCGACAAGCTTCTTGGGGTAGAGCCAGCCGTACCGCGACTCCGGCGGGTCGCGGAAATCGTGAAGCGCGAGGTTCTCGGCGAGCGAGAAGTCGAGGACGAGGCCTCGGGCCTGTCGGTCCTGCGGGATGTGACCGACGCCCGAGTGAAGCATGGTTAGGGCCCTCTTGCCGGTGAGGTCCTTCCCTTTCACGCGCACGTGGCCTGAGTCAACATTTCGTAGACCGGTGAGGGCGTCGATGAGCTCGGTCTGGCCGTTGCCGTCGACGCCGGCGATGCCGACGATCTCGCCAGCGCGAACGTTGAACGAGACGCCTCGTACGGCCTCGAGCTCGCGATTGTCGGTGACATGGAGGTCGTTGACCTCGAGCAAGGGCTCTCCCGGCTCGGCAGGCTCCTTGTCGATCTGGAGCACGACGTCGCGGCCGACCATCATCCGCGCGAGGCCCTGTTCGGTTGCGCCGGCTCGGTCGACTGTGTCGACCCGCTTGCCCTGTCGCAGCACGGTGATGCGGTCGGCGATCTCGAGGACCTCGTGCAGCTTGTGCGTGATAAAGATCGTCGACTCGCCCTGACGCTGCAGTGCCTGGATGATCTCGCCCAGCTCTTCGGCCTCCTGCGGTGTGAGCACAGCTGTGGGCTCGTCGAGGATCAGAATCTTCGCACCGCGGTACAGGGCCTTCAAGATCTCGGCGCGCTGCTGCTGGGCGACGCTGATCGTGTCGACGCGGGCCGTCGGGTCGACCGCGAGGCCGTAGCGCTCGGAGATCTCGCGGACGTTCTCTTCGGCCTGCTTCAGATCGAGGAACGGGCCCTTGCGCGGCTCGGTCGAGAGCACGAGGTTCTCGGCGACGGTCATCACCGGAATGAGCATGAAGTGCTGATGCACCATGCCGATGCCGAGCTCGATCGCGTCGTTCGGCGAGTTGATCTCGACACGCTCGCCCCTGACGTAGATCTCGCCGCCGTCAGGGCCATACAGCCCGTAGAGCACGTTCATCAGGGTCGACTTGCCGGCGCCGTTCTCGCCGAGCAGCGCGTGCACCTCGCCCTGGGCTACCGACAGATCGACCCGATCGTTCGCGAGCACGCCCGGGAACTGCTTGGTGATGCTGCGGAGCTCGACGACGTTCGCGTCATTCATGACCGTAGTTGTGTGCGGGGCGGCCCACGGTGGGCCGCCCCGCAATTCTCCCTACTTCGTCCGCTGTTGTTACTCGGTTACGCCGACCTCTTCCACGCTCGGCGTCGGATCGATCTCGCCCGAGATCAGCTGCTCGGTCGCTATGTCGACTGCGTCCTGAGCTTCCGCCGGGACGTCAGCGCTGAGTGGAGTCAGCAGCTGTGAGTCGGGGAAGTCGGTGACGGAGAAGTTGAAGTTCGTGTTGAGGCCCAGCTCGTTCGCGGTGAACGCCCGGATCGACTCGAACACCGAAGCCTGGAGTGGCTTCAGCGCGCTCGTGAGGACGTAATCGCCCTTGAACGACTGATCGGCGTCGACGCCGATCGCGTTGACTCCCGATTCGCCTGCGGCGTCCATCGCGCCAAGGCCGCAGCCTCCTGCAACCTGGAAGATGATGTCCGAGCCCTGTGCGACCTGGTCGAGCCCGATCTCCTTGCACAACGCCTGGTCGTCGAAGTCCTGCGAGTAGGCGTTCAGCAGCGTGATGTCGGGGTTGACCGACAGCGCGCCCTGCTGGAAGCCTGC
>JAUVPB010000166.1 GCA_030598925.1 Actinomycetes bacterium | reverse complement strand
GCGATCATGGCGGCTGGGAAGATGAGAATCAGGCGGAAGCCTGTGATCCAGCGATTCTGGCGTTCAGGCGGCGCGATCTCGAGGTCGATGTCGTACGGCTCTCCTGTGAACCCCGGGAACCGGTTCGCGATGAGCATCAGGTACGCGCCGACATGCATGGAATAGCGGACGTAGGCGACGAGAAAGCGGTGGAGCGATGCCGGTGATTGACCCGTCACCAGCGTCGCAACCCAGTTCGCAAGCGCTGCGAACAGTGTCGCGATCCCCCACAGGATCACCCAGACCAGGTGCGGGAAGCTCAGGAGGAACCGGAACAAGACCGTCAGGCGCGATCGCCGGAGATCGTCGTCGACCGTCATCCGGATCGGGTGCTCGGGCAAGGGCTGCGGGTCTCCCATCGCCACTGGATCGCTGTTCGGGTACCTGTCCGTAAGCAGGAGGAAGTAGCTCCAGGACTGGGCTGTGTAGCCAATGGAGTAGGCACCCAGATCCCTCATGCCCCGCGGCATCTGCGCCTTGGCCATCGACGCGAACCAGCCGAAGAATCCGACGGTCTGCAAGACACCACCCGAGTAATTCGACTGGCCCGAGCCGCCGCCGCCCCCACCGGTCATGACCGTCGCGAGGCTCATCGCGGGCAGTGCGAGCAGAGGCCGAAGCAGCGTCTTCCACCGGCTCTGCGGGGCGGGCGGGGCGATCTCGACGTCAAGCGCAAATCCCGGCGCGCCCGTAAACCCGGGGTACCCGTCAGCGAGCAGGAAGAAGTAGGCCGTGACGTGGCTTGCGTACTGCACAAACGCGGCCGTGAAGCGGTGCAGGGCCGTCGGCGAGCGGCCCATGATGAGCGTCGCGACCCAGTTCACGATGAACGTGAAGAAGATGAGGATCCCCCACAGGAAGAGCCAGATCGCGTGGGGGATGATCAGGATGAGTCGGAAGAACACAAGAACGCGCGTGCGGACGAGATCGTCCGTAACGCTGAGCCTCACGGGATGTCCACTCATGCTCTGGAGTATCCCCCCCTTCTCGGACGACCTGCCTCGAGGCCCAAGCGCCACCCATAGCGTGTCCCAAAGTGCCCCGCCCGTGAAGCGAGACGCACGGCTCCAGCAAGGAAACTGGGCGGGCACGTAGCATGTCGCCGTATGACGAGCGAGCCAGTCCTTCTCAACGGCGGCGAAGATCTCTACCGCGGCCGGCTCATGGTGCCACTCCGATACCTGGCGGCGATCCCCCACTACATCTGGTGGGGCGTCTTCCGTTTCTTCATCCTCTTTGCGGTGCCTTTGAACTGGGTGATCTCGCTCATCCTTGGCCGCCAGCCCATGATCATGTACGAGTTCCTGAGCGGCTACATCCGCTACAGGACCCAACTGCTCGCGTACCTCACTCTCCTCGCCGACCCGTACCCGGGCTTTGCCGCCGTGCGGCGCTACCCGGTCGAGGCCGACGTGCCGCCTTCGCAACCGACCGGGCGCCTCTCGATTGCGCTTCGCCCTATCACGATCCTGCCCGCGTTCATCATCGTGCAGTTGCTGCAGTGGGGTCTCGTCGCGTTCACCGTCGTCGCGTTCGTCGTCTGCCTCGTCCTCGGACGAATGCCGATGCGCCTGCAATTCCTCGGCCTGGGCGTCGTTCAGTTCATGAACGAGACCTCGGGCTATGGCTACATCATCACATCGAGCTACCCGGGCTTCGGCTCGCGGTAAGAGCGCTCGCCGAGCGGAGCAGACCGATGGGACCGCGTCGCGCTGACAGCAACAGCTTCGGAGCTCTGGCCTATCCGACCCCGGAGGACGCCCACCAAGCGCAGCTGATCCTTCTGCAGTTGGCCGACAACGAGGAGATCAAACTCCACGACGCGGCCATTGTCCACAAGACGGAGGCTGGCGACATTCAACTTGAGCAGACGACCGAGCTCTCGCCCAAAACTGGAGCGATAGCGGGTGGGTCGATCGGCGTCCTGCTCGGCCTCGCCATCGGCGGGCCCATCGGCGCCGCGGCTCTTGGGGCCCTCGCGGGTACCGCAGCCGGCCTGTTTGACACGGGCATTGCCAACAAGCATCTCAAGGAACTGGGCGAGGCGCTGGAGCCCGGCCAAGCGGCGCTGTGCGTGCTGATCAAGGAGGCGAACTGGGAGCTCCTAAGCGAGCGGATGCAACCGCTCGGGGGGCACATCCTGGAGGCGCACCTGACCGACGAGGCGGTCGAAGGCCTCGAGCAGGCGCATGCCGCGGAGCGTGCCGCTCAACTCGCCGCGGAGCCAGACGACGTCGATATCGACACGGCGTCCTGAGAACGACGAAGGAGACCTCCATGTCCATGACGGCGGACGAAGTACAGACGGCGGCCCGCTTCTGGCCAGTGGGTCTCGTAGTCGGGATCCTCTATCTGATCCTCGGCTTCATCGTGCTTTCCTACGACGCGACGTCGCTCACGCTGGTGTCGATTCTGATCGGTGTCTCATTCATATTCACCGGCATCACCTGGATCGTGCTGCTTCCGCGAGTTTCACCGTCTCTCAAGTGGTTCGGAATCGTGGCCGGCGGCCTCGCAATCGTCGCGGGCATCGTCGCGATCGCGTATCCGGACGAAACGCTGCGCGTCCTGTCTCTCATCGTTGGCTGGACGCTGCTCCTCACCGGACTCCTCGACGCGATCGTCGCGATCGTCAACCACGGTCGTGAGTACTGGTGGGTCTCACTGATCGCGGGTCTGGCGATGTTCGCTCTCGGAGCCTGGGCGGTGAGAGAAACCGAGCGCTCGGTCGTGTTGCTACTGACGATTATCGGCGTCTACTGTCTGATTCGAGGGATTCTCGAGATCGTCTCGGCGTTCCGGTTGCGCGGGCTCAAGCACGAGCTCACCGCGACGTCAGCGGGTTGACGCCATGAACGAGCGGGTCATCGTGGCCACGGGCGCATCGAGTGGCATCGGTGCGGCCGTTGCGCATCGGGCGGCCGCCGGAGGCTATCGACTCGTGCTCGCCGCCCGGACGATCTCTCCGCTCGAGGAACTCGCCACCGAACTCGGCGGATCGGAGCACGCGATCGCCGTTCAATGCGACGTCGCAGACTGGGATGCCCAGCAGGCCCTGGTAGCGGCAGCGCTCGAACATTTCGGTCGGATCGACATCGCCGTCGCGAACGCTGGTTTCGGGGCCAAACGCGGCTTTGCCAACGAGACGCCGGAGCATTGGCGCGACATGATCCTCACGAACGTGCTGGGCGCCGCTCTAACTATTCGAGCCTGCCTCGACCCGATTCGGGCAAGTAAGGGGCATTTCGTGTTGACCGGCTCGGTCGCGGGCCATCGCGCCCTGCCGGGCTCCGTTTACTCCGCTACGAAATGGGCGGTCACCGGAATGGCGGAGGGACTCCGGCAAGAGCTCAACGGCACCGGCGCTCGCGTCACCCTGATCTCGCCGGGCGCCGTCGACACGCCGTTCTTTGACGAGCCGCCACCATTCGAGACGCTCGAGGCAGACGATGTGGCGCGGGCGGTCATGTTCGCGCTGTCGCAACCGGAGCATGTCGACACGAATCAGATCCTCCTTCGCCCAACCGCACAGGAGACCTAGACATGGCGCAAACAGGATCCAGCAAGCTAGACGCCGGCGACGCCTTCCCGCCGCTGCAGCTCGAGCTCGTCGGTGGTGGCTCGCTGTCGCTCCCAGACACCCGACGAACGGTTCTCCTCATCTACCGCGGAGATTGGTGAGCTCACTGTCATCGGCAGTTGGCCGATTTCCAGAAGCACGTGCCAGATTTCGAGCAGCGCGATACGACGATCGTCGCAGCCTCGGGCGACGATCCTGAGGACGCTGCCAAGATGCGCGCCGCTGAGGGTCTGACGTTCGACGTCGCTCACAGCGTCGACGTCCCGGACTTCGCTGAGCGCTACGGCTCCTTCTTCAATCCCGACAGAGGCTGTCTCCACGCCACCGGCTTCGTGCTCGAAGAGAGCGGCACCGTCGCGCACGCGGTCTACGCGACGGGATCGATCGGACGGCTCACGCCGGACGCGACGATTCGCGCGATCGACTTCATGATCTCTCAGGCGAGCTGAGCTAGCGGGATGGCGGGCCGAAGCACGCGCGCGTCAGCACCGGCCGGAGCCTGATCTTGCCGGATCGACTGAGAAGCAAGGTCGCTCTGATCAGCGGAGCTGGATCGAGCGGGCCCGGGTGGGGTAACGGAAAGGCAACCGCTGTCTTGTTCGCGCGCGAAGGAGCACGTGTGTTCGGCGTCGACATCAACCCGGAGGCGGTCGAGGAGACCCGCGCGATCATCGAGTCGGAGGGCGGCGAGTGCAAGGCGCATGTCGCGGACGCCTCACGATCCGCCGACGTCGCGGCGGCTGTCGAGGCATGTGTCACGAGTTTCGGGCGCATCGACATACTCGTCAACATCGTGGGGGTGGCCGGGGTGATGGGTGGCGTCGTCGACACACCCGAGGCCGATTGGGACCGGGTGACGGACATCAACGTGAAGAGCATGTACCTCAGCTGCAAGTACGTCCTGCCGGTGATGGAGACCCAGGGTGGAGGGTCGATCGTCAATCTGTCGTCGGTCGCGGCTCATCGGTGGACGGGCATTGCGTATGCCACCTACTACGCCACCAAGGGCGCGATCGCGCCGCTGTCGCGGTCGATCGCGCTCGAGTACGCAGCGAAGGGCATTCGCTGCAACACGGTTTCGCCTGGGTTGATGAACACTCCGATGGTGCGCGAGGGGCTCACGGCCGCTTACGGAGAGGACGGAGACGTCGAGCACCTGACCGCCGTGCGCGACGCACAGTGCCCAATGGGTCACATGGGCGACGCTTGGGACGTCGCGCAGGCCTGCCTGTACCTCGCGTCGGACGAGGCCAGGTACGTCACCGCTCACGACCTCGTTGTCGACGGCGGTATCACGGCCAAGATGGCGTAGCAGCAGACCGCCGCGGCACCCGGTCTGGAGCCCGGCCGATCCGGAACCCGATCCGTGCGCAGCTCAAGGCGTGGGCGCACAGCCGGGCTTAGAGCAGCCGCGAAACGAGTGTCGGAGGACACCCATGCGAGATGAGGCGTTCGACCTCATGCCACGACACGCCCGCGCGGGCCAGCTCGACGGCGTCGTCTGGTGGCACGCCGAGTTGCAGAATCCGCCTTACCGTCCAGGCTTCCAGCTGCCCCATCGAGCGGATGTCCTCGGCGAGGTCAGACTCGGTTGTCATGGAGCTCCTCCAGACGGCGATGCTGTTGGGCGCTAGTCCACGGTATCACCGCATCGAGAATCCGCTACGTGCGAAAGACTCCACTCCCTGGGGCACCTCGGCCTATCCAGCCTGATCTAGACTGCGTGCCGTGAAGCGATGGCATCTTCCCTCGATCGATGCGACAGGGACGAAGGAGCCCCGCGTCTTGTTTTCGCAGCCCGAGGCTCGTGCGGTCGTGCTCGATCTGCCCGCGGGAGACGCGCTCAGCGAGCACTCGGTCAGGGAGACGGCAATCGTCCAGGTTGTGGCAGGCAGCATCGTTGTCGAATACGACGACAAATCGGTCGCTTGCGAGGCCGGAACCCTGTTGACGTTCGCGCCAGGCGAGCGGCGCGCCGTGCGCGCGAAGACCGACTCGCGCCTGCTCCTGTTGCTCGCTCCCTGGCCAGCTGACGGTCACTACAGCGACGACGAGGAACCTCAGCCAGATCGCATCCCGCCGGCGATCGAGGCAAAGGCCATCAACGAAAGCTAGCGCCGGGACGTTGCGTTCCGTCTGGGACCTCGACACGTCCAGGCTTCCCCGCGCGTGCCCGGGTCGGGATCGACCGCGAGCATGATCGACGAGACCGCAGCAGCGATCGTCGGGCTGACGATTCCCGCCCGCGTCGGCATGAGCCTGGACGAGGTGTCGACGCCCGCGCTGATCATCGAGCTCGACCCCTTCGAGCGAAACGTGCGGCGCATGCGCGACTTCATCACCGAGAACGGTGTCCGCCACCGCGCGCATGCGAAGACGCATAAGTCGGCCGACATCGCCCTACACCAGATCGAGCACGGCGGTGCCTGTGGCATCTGTTGCCAGAAGGTCGCTGAGGCTGAGGTGCTCGTGGCTGCGGGCATCAAGGACGTACTCGTCTCGAATGAAGTGGTCGACCCGAAGAAGATCGAGCGTCTGGCACGGCTCGCGACCGATGCACGCGTCCTCGTGTGCGTCGACGATCTCGCTAACGTGGGCGATCTCTCCTCCGCGGCGACCCGGCACGGCGTAACAATCGAGTGCCTGGTTGAGGTCGACTGTGGCGCAGGCCGCTGCGGCGTTGGTTCGGGCGAACCGGCGGTCGCGCTGGCAAAAAAGATCGATGCGGCGGACGGACTCTCGTTTGCCGGCCTG
>JAUVPB010000196.1 GCA_030598925.1 Actinomycetes bacterium | reverse complement strand
ACGAGGATCTGTTTTGGGGTCTGCGCGGCGGCGGCGGCAACTTCGGCATCGTCACCTGGTTCTCGTACCGCCTTCATCCGATCCCCGACCGGATCCTGGCCGGCGCACTCCTCTACGACGGCGAGCGTGCCAATGAGCTGCTGCGCTGGTACGGGGATTGGACGAAGCAGGAGCCGGGCGAGATCACGTCGTTCATGGTCTTCCTGAACGCGCCGGCGTGGCCCAACCTGCCGGAGCGGCTCCACGGCAAGCCCATGGTCGGACTCGCCGCCGCGTACTGCGGGTCGCTCGAGGAAGCGGAGCGGGCCTTCGAGCCGATCAGACAGGCGGCCGAAGCCGAGCTGGATCTGATCGAGCCGATGCCCTTCACGACGCTCCAGAGCGCATCCGACAGCGACTGGCGACCGGGTCGGCTGAACTACTGGAAGTCCTCGTTTCTCGAGCCGATGAGCGATGGTCTAGCCGATACGATCATCGAGCAGGTCGGACGTTTCGTTCCACCTGACCTCGATGACGAGTTCACGGACGTGATCTCGGCGCAGCCGACCAACTGCTTCGAGATCGGCTACATGGGCGGCGCCACCAGAAGGGTGGGAGAGAACGACACCGCCTACAGCCGCCGTGACGCCGAGTACCTCATCAACGTCACCTCGGTGTGGGAAAAGGCGGAGGAGAGCGACCGGATGATTGCCTGGGCGAAGGACTTCTCGCAGGCGCTCCATCCCTTTGAGGTCGGCGGTGGCTACGTCAATTACTTCACGTCCGACGAGGGCGAGGAGCGCGTGCGGGCGACCTACGGGCCCGAGAAATACGCGCGCCTCGCGGCGCTCAAACAGCGGTACGACCCCACGAACTTCTTCCGCATGAACCCGAATGTGAAGCCAGGCGGCAGCTAGCGGCCGCGAGTGTGCGCCTCCCAGACCGCGTCCGACGACACTACGCCGCGACGGGCGGGAACAGGCCGGCCCGATACAGCATGCCGGGCAGCTCGCGTCCCAGGATCCCTTCGAGCCAGTTCGCTACGTCGATGAGAGCCTCGAGATCGATGCCCGTCTCGACACCCTCGCGGTGCAGCAGGTACACGAGATCCTCGGTCGGGATATTCCCCGTCGCGCGCGGGGCGAAGGGGCATCCTCCGACGCCGCCGACAGAGCCGTCCAGCCCGCTCGCCCCAGCCTCAAGTGCGGCCCATGCACAGGCGAGGCCGGTGTTGCGCGTGTTGTGGAAATGGGCCACGACGTCAACGCCAAGACAGGCGGCGCCGTTGACGAGCCGCTTCGCCTGACCTGGAGTCGCGACACCGATGGTGTCACCCAGGACGATCTCGTCAACGCCGGCTCCGGCTAGTTGCTCGGCGAGCCTGAGAATATGCGTCTCGTCCACCGGGCCTTCGAAGGGACACCCGAAAACGACCGCCATCGCGACCGAGACGCGACGATCATCGTCGTGTGCCCGCTGCACGATGCGGGTTGCAGTGGCGAGCCCGTCGGCGACGGTAGCGTTTGAGTTGCGAGTGTTGAACGACTCCGTGGCGCCGAACGAGTAGTGGACCTCGCGTAACGCCGTAGGTGCGAGCCGGTCGTAGCCCTTCTCGTTGAGCACGAGGCCCGAGTAGACGACGCCCTCCTGCATGTCGGTAGCGGCCACGACCTCTTCCGCTCCAGCCATCTGTGGGACGCGCTTCGGGTTGACGAAGCTCGCGATCTCGACGCGCGGCACGCCTGCGCCAACGATGCGACCAACGAGCTCGGCTCGAACCTCGGGAGCCACCGTGACGGGATCGTTCTGGAGGCCGTCGCGGGGGGCTACGTCGCAGATCGCGACCTTCACGACGCACGCTCCTCGACGTAGCGCGGAGTGGGCACGGGGCGATCGAGGTTGCGAAACGCCAGCGCGTCCTCTGCGATCAGCACGCGCTGAATGTTGGCGGTTCCTTCGCCCGCGTGGTACAGCGTGGCCCAGCTCATGTTCCGCTCGATTGGCAGTTCAGAAGTTAGAGAGTAACCGCCGAAGGTCTCGGTTGCCCGTTGCGCGACCTTGACAGCTACTTCGCCGGCGAAGTACTTGCTGATCGATGAGAGCCGTGTCGAGGGCTGTCCCTGATCCTTGGCGAATGCGCTCTGGTAGGTGAGGAGCCGCGCCGCCTCGATCTCGGCGACGGAGTCGGCGATCAGGTGCTGAATCATCTGGAACCGCCCGATCTGCTGGCCGAAGACCACCCGCTCCTTCGCGTAGTCAATCATCAGCTCGAGCGACGCCTGCGCGACGCTGACTGCCCGAGCCGGGATTGTCAGGCGGCCATAGTCAAGGCCGTTCATCGCGTACTTGAAGCCGTTGCCCACTCCTTCCTCGCCGCCAAGCACGTCCTCGTCCGGTACGAACACATCGTCGAGATACAGGGCGTTCGTCGGCATGTTTTCGCCGATCCCACGCGTTGGGATTGGCTGCGCATCGAACCCTTCTGCACTCGTGTGCACGATGAAGCCCGTCACACCCCGTGCGCCTGCTTCGGGGTCCGTCTTGGCATAGACGAGACCGACGTCGGCGACGTTTGCGTTGGTGATAAACATCTTGGAGCCCCTGAGCCGCCAGCCGCCATCCACGCGCGTCGCCCGCGTCTCCATCGACCCGAGCGCGTCGCTGCCGCCTCCCGGCTCGGTCAGGGCCATGTACCCGAGCAGTTCGCAGCGAATCAACTTCTCTACGTAGCTGGCGCGCTGCTGTTCGGTGCCCCAGTTGAGAATCGTGAACGGTACGGTCATCCCCTGGAGGTTGAAAGCGCCCGTGAGCGGCTGCCAGACCTTGCCAATCTCTTCGATGACGGCGACGAGTCCGACGAATGACCCCTCGAGACCGCCGTACTCGGCGGGAAATGGGATGCCGAAGAAGCCGACCTCGCCCATTCGCGTATAGAGGTCGCGTGGGAAGGTCCCTGCCTCTTCCAGGTCTCGAACTCGTGGCTTGATCTCGTTCCTGGCGAACTCGCGCGCGAGTTCCTGCATCTCGAGTTCCTCTTCGGTGAGGCGGAAGTCCATGCCTACCTCCCTTTCCACACGGGCGTTCGCTTCTCGATGAATGCGCGAGGGCCCTCTCGCGCGTCCTCGCTCGCATACACGTGCTCGAACAGCTTGTTCGCTGCCTCCAGCGCGGCGCTCGTCCCATGCTCTCCAGCGAGGTAGATCAGCTTACGGTGAGCTCGGATCGTCAGCGGAGCAAGCTGGGCGATCTCCTCGGCTAGCGCGACGGCGGTGTCGAGGAGACCGGCCCGCGGCACGACACGGTTGACGAGGCCCACTTCGTATGCGCGCGCTGCGCTCAGCGGGAGGGCGGTGAGCAGGATCTCCATCATGATCCGCCGCGGGACCATCTCGGCCAGCGGCACAGCCCAAGGTGCACCGCGCCCCCAGCGTGCCTCGGTGATCGCGAACGACGCCTCGTCCGCCGCGACACACAGGTCACACGACTGGGTGAGAAGGAAGCCGCCTCCGAGCGCAGCGCCGTTGACCGCGGCGATCACCGGCTTCGTGGTGATCCGGTCGATCGGCGGAATGAAGTCCGGCGGCGGATTCTCGAGCCCAACGTCTGCCATCTCCTTGAGGTCTGTCCCCGCGCAGAATGCCCGATCGCCGCTGGCCGCGAGGATCGCGACTCGTGCGCTTTCATCGGTCTCGAAGTCAGTGAAGGCCTGGCGGATGCCGTCTCTCGCAGCCGCATTCAACGCGTTCGCCTGGCGGGGACGGTTGAGGGTCACGATTGTCACCGCTCCGCGACGCTCGATCAGAACCGCATCGCTCACTTTCGCCGCTCCGTAGCGCGGGCAGTCGAACTGGCGGCAGGGAGGCTCGCGGGAACGGATACAGCAGAGCTCCGGCGTCTCGTCAGCGCCCGGTAGAGCTCCGGCCGGCGGTCCCCGAACAGCTCGACGGCGAACGTCTCGCCATCAGACTCGACCACGCGGCTCTTGGTGCGGGCCAGATCGAGGTCGGCCTCGGCAACGATCAGCGCCGGCTCGCCTGCCGCGCGCTCCATGAACTCTCCGTTCGGCGCGACGACCGAGCTCTTTCCGCAGAAGCGATACGCACCCTCGGTGTCACAACGATTCGCGACCGCGAGAAAGACAGAGTTCTCGCACGCGCGCGCGCGTGCGAACAGATCGACGACGATCTCCGGTCCGCCGACGGCGATGTTCGCAGGCTGGGCGATGACGTCAGCGCCGCCGAGCGCGAGCGCTCGCGCCGACTCTGGAAACCTGAGCTCGTAGCAGATCGCAACGCCGATCCGTCCGATCGCCGTCTCGAACACGGGCGCTTCCGAGGCACCGCGCCGGACGAAGCGGTCAACGCCGAGCGGCGGGATATGGGCCTTGCGGTATCGCCCGATCGGTCCATCGGGGCCGATGAGCGACGCCGTGTTGTAGAGCGACCGTCCCGATTGCTCCAGATAGCCAACGACGGCATGGATCCCAGCACGGCTGACCGCCTTAGCGAACTCACCCAGCTCCTTCCCCTTCGACCGGATCGCGCCCGCCTCTGCGGCCTCGGGGTTCGGGAACACATATCCGGTGAGGATGCACTCCGGCAAGACGAGCAGATCCGCGCCGGCGCTCGCCGCTTGCTCGATGGCGTCACGGCACACCTGGAGGTTGTGGCCGACGTCGCCGAGCCGGCAAGGGAGTTGGCCGACCGCGATCGTAATGAGCGGCACTAGCTGAGCCGGGTCGCGAACGGTCGAATCGGCGTGCCGGTTGCGCCGCGGAACTTGATCGGGGCCCCGAAGAACCCGAACTCATACAGCTCGTCCCGTGCGAGGTCTTCTAGCCAGAGGTTCTCGATGATCAGAACGCCGCACTCGGAGAGCAGGTAGGAGTGCACCGGTGCCGGATGATCGGCGATCGCCGACGGCGACTGCTCTGGTGACATCGCGTCGGTACCGACGATCACGCAGCCCGCCTCGGCCAGAACGCGCGCCGCCTCGAGGTTCAGTCCCGGGAAGCGGTAGCCGCTTGCAAAGCTCTCCTGATCGGGCCACAGTCCCATCTTCCCTGTACGCATCAGCACTGCGTCGCCCGCTTCGAGAGTGACGCCCTGGGCGTTGAGCGTCTTCTCTATCTCCTCCGGCCCAACGCCGTAGGAGTCCGGCAGCACATCGGTACCCAATGCTCCCGCGACATCGAGTAGAACCCCGCGCGTGACGACCGGTGGTAGATGTTCGGGCCCGTTCTTCAGCCAGTGCCGGCTGCCAAGGTCAGTCGAGGCCGAGACGCCATTCCACACCTGGTCGCCGTAACCGAAGTGGTTTAGGGAGTCGAGGTGGGTGCCGCAATTCGTGTAGAACGACACGATGTCGCCCGAGTAGCCCGCGACGTCGCCACCGAACTGCGCGCCGCCCTCGTTTCGTGTGCCCGGCGGT
>JAUVPB010000167.1 GCA_030598925.1 Actinomycetes bacterium | reverse complement strand
TGACACTCGCCGTGTGGCAGCGCTCGGACGGAGCGAACACGATCGTTCAGGCCGCGGTGCAGGCTGCCGGCGCGACGACGTGGTCTGGGCCGGTCGACATCTCGCAGCCGGGACAGAACGCGACGCGCCCGCAGGTCGCTATGTACGAGAACGGGGACGCTATCGCCGTCTGGCAGCGCTCGAACGGGGCGAACGCGATCGTTCAGAGCTCGAGTCGGCCGGTAGCCTCGGGCATCTGGCAACCGGTCGCCGACCTGTCCGCATCGGGCCAGGACGGCGTCCGCGCCAACATCGCGACCGACTCCGCCGGGACGGCGACCGCCGTATGGCGCCGCACGAACGGTGCGAACGAGATCGCGCAAGCCGCCCGCCGTCCAGCCGGCGGAGCGTGGACGAGTGCCGTCAACCTGTCCGCGACGGGTCAGGACGCAACCGAGACGCGGGTTACCGCCGACGGAGAAGGCGGCGCGGTTGCAGTCTGGCAGCGCTCGGACGGCGCGAACGTGCGGATCCAGGCGGCAGCGTTCGACAGTGCCGGGCCGCTGTTCGGCGACCTGAAGATTCCGGCAAAGGCGTCGGTGGGTAGGAAGGCGAGCTTCTCGACGACTCCAAGCGATCGTTGGGGCGCGCCGGCCGGCGATCCCGCCTGGGATTTCGGAGACGGCGAGACGGCCGCGGGCCAGGCGGTTCAGCACACGTACAAGGCGACAGGAAGCTACACGGTCACCCTGAGACAGAGTGATGGGGTCGGCAACGAGAGCGTTGCCACCCAGAAGCTCACCGTGACTACAGCGGGTGGGGCCAGTTGCACGATCATCGGCACGGCCGGCAATGACGTCCTCATCGGCACGTCCGGCGACGATGTGATCTGTGGACTCGCGGGCACCGATGTGCTCCGCGGTCTCGCGGGCGCAGATCTGTTGCTCGGCGGTGGTGGAGACGACCAGCTATTCGGCGGGCAGGGAGACGACGTCCTTCGCGGACAATCGGGCAGCGACCGACTCGTCGGCAAGGCGGGCGCAGATCTACTCCAGGGGGGCGCCGCCAATGACCGGCTGAACGGAAACGCGGGCGCCGATCGACTTGCCGGAGGAGCAGGCGACGACAACCTGCGCGGCGGGTTCGGGGACGATATCGGTCGGGGCAAGGCCGGCAACGACCGCCTCGTCGGCGGGCCCGGCGACGACCGGCTGTTCGGACAGATCGGAAATGACCGGATCTTCGGCCAATCCGGCGCCGATCGGATGTTCGGGCTGGCCGGCGACGACCTGCTCATCGGCGGTCGCGGCTTCGATCGGGCGAACGGCGGCCTCGGCAACGACACCTGCAGAGCAGAGCGACGCGTTCTCTGCTGACCGCAGCTCTCTGGCACGCCTGATCCACCAAGTCCCAATACGGCCTGGCCGCCTTCTCACCGTTGCCCTCCGCTAGGGCCTCGTCGAGGTTGTCGGCCATCTCTCCCCACCTGTCGAGCGGCTCCAGCCGCAGACGCTCACGTGGGGTTGGCGAGGCGAGCGCTTTGAGACAAGTAGAAGAGGGGCCTCGCCGACCGATCGCACCGGAGGGGTCCCCGTGGGCGGTGCTGCGCACGGCGATCAGTCCTGGGACGCGAGCGCCAGTGAGGTTCTGCGCGCCGCGAGCACGCGCTCGGGCGCACTCGGATGCGAGAACGTGAACGAGTAGAGGATGGCCGGCGGCTCGAGATCGGAGAGGTTCGAGAGCGCGAGCTCGCGGTGGACGGACTCGAAGGCGTCGAGGTCACGCGTGAGTTCCATCGAGATGCGGTCGGCGTGGCGCTCCCAGTGTCGCGAGAGCGCTGAGCCGAATGGCAGCGTGATCAGGCCGACCCCTCGCGCAACAAGGAGAACGAACGGCGCAATGCGCGGATCGGCAGCGTCGGCGGCGCCGATCGCCGAGAGAACAGACTCCGAGCTCAGCAGCGCCCAGAGCAGGAGCACGAAGGCGGCCGCCGAGGCTGCGCCGATCGCCGCGCCGATCGCTACGTGCTGCTCGCCGCGGTGTGCGAGCTCGTGTGCCGTTACCAGGCGAATGTTCGCCGGCGGGCTCTCGGCGAGAAGCGTGTCGTATAGAACGACCCGACGTGTCCTTCCGAGCCCCGAGACGTACGCGTTCTGACGGCGTGTCCGCTTGCTCGCGTCGGCCACGAGAATTCGGCTGACCGGGACACCGGCCCGCGTCGAGAGCGCGCGAAGATCATCAGCGAGATCATCGTCGGAGAGCGGCTCGAAGCGGTTGAACAGCGGCTCCGTGACGACGGGGCCCACGAACGTCAGCGCGATCACGAGCGCGAACGCAGCCAACGCCCCGACGGCGGGCCACCAGCCCCCGACCTCCCTGACCAGGACGACGAGACCGAACAGCGTCGCGACGCCGATAACGAGCGAGACGACGAGCGATTTCGCCCAATCGACCGCCCAGGCACACCTGCTCTGAGTCGAGAGCCCGAACCGATGCTCGTGTACGAAGCCGCGCCAGTAGGCGAACGGCAGCCCGACAAGCGAGAGAATGCAGACGATCGCGGCAGGCGTCGCAAGTCCCTCGGCCGGCCACCCGAGCCGGGCGAACTCGTCGAAGAGCAGCGTGCCGAGCGAGCTAAAGGAGAGCAGCGCCAAGACAGCCAGGCCCAGAGCCAGCCGGATGGCGTAGAGCGCGTAGAGCGGGCGATGGAACCTCCGGGCCTCCGCGATCTGTGCGTCGGTGAAGCCAGCCTCGCGAGCCCCGCCCATTCGTCCATGATGGCGCAACACGGACCCAGAACGGCGGCCCAAGGGACGACCGACCAAGGTCCGTGCGAAAGGAGCCCCGCCACCCGATCGCAAGAAGGCGGTACCGGGGCCCTAGCCTGCCTTCTCGGGAAGGTCGTGAGGGTCAGCAGGCTCGAGCTCCAAGCGCTGGCGCATGGCAGCGAGCTCAGCGGCCAGCTGCTCGTCGCTTTGACGAATGGCGTTTAGCCGCCGGCGTGCGCGCCTTGCGCATGGATGGCTTCGCCGGCCATTCGATCTGTGCCGATCGCCTCTCCGCGCTCGACGACGCACATCGCCCACTTATTCGAGTCGTGCGGTCAGAGGAGATCGAGTTCGCGGGCACGCACGACGGCCTGCTCACGCGCGTTGACGTCGAGCTTGCGGTAGATCGTGCGGATGTGGCTCTTCATTGTGTTGTGTGAGACGTAGAGTTCGCTGGCGATCTCGCGTCGGGAGAGCTCGCTCGCGAGGAGGCGGAGCACGGTGAGCTCGCGGTCGCTGAGCTCCTCGTAGCGGCCTGGGGCGGACGCGGCTCTGCGCTTCTGTGTGTGACAGAGCTGGCGCTCGCTCTCTTCGAGCCTTGTCGCGACGATTCCCGGGTCGGTGCACCCGTTGAGCGTCTCTTGGGCGTCGCGCAGGAGCTCTCGTGCCTCGTCGGGGTCTCCTCGGCCGTGGCGCACTCGAGCAAGTGCGGCGAGGCCGCAGGCGAGCCCGATGGCGTCCGAGCGACGCTGGGAGAGCTCGGCTGCTCGCCGCAGCTGGGTCTCTGCGTCTGCGAGGTGACCTTGGGCCTCGAGCACCTCCCCGAGGGCGAGATGCGCGAGCGTTGGCGCGTGGTGCTCCGCGTTGCGCGTGTCTTGGGCGAGTTCGATGCCGCGGCGAGCGAGTCGCTCGGCGCTGGCGGGATCGCCGGCGGCTAGGTCGAGCGCGGCGAGGTAGCCAAGCGCGACAACGACCGAGATCGCGTCGCCGAGCTCGTGACCGATGCTCAGGGTCTCCTCGAGGTGCGGGCGGGCGTCTTCGCCTTGGCCGCCCCAGTAGAGGCTCATTCCGAGAACGACGCTCGCGACGGCGCGCCATGGCGGGATACCGTCGGACTCGAATTCCACAGCGTCTCGCGCGACCGCGGTCGCTTGCCCGATGTCGCCGTCGAGGCGGAGGCGTATCGCGCGGATAATCGCGACGCCTGACTCGACTGAGCTGAGACCGTCGAGGATCGGCCCGGGAAGCGGGGCGTGCGACGCCGCGTCGAGCCAGCGGTCCGATTTGTCGCCTCGCCCGAGTTCCGACCAGACCATTGCCGCGGCAACGCACAATCTCGCGTCTTCCTTCACGACCTCTTCGGGCAACGCCTCGAGCCAGTTGATGATGGTCGCGAGCTGGCCGGCGTTGGTGAAGGCGGCCCAGTGCTGGGCAATCATGTCGCTCGCTGCACCGAACTCACAAGCCTGTGTGGCGTGGCCGATGGCTTCCGGTATCTCGCCGGCTTCGCGATACCAGGCGTTGGCGCGACGGTGCAGCTCCGGGGGCAGATCCGGATCTGCCCGATGGAGCTCGTGTCGAAGCAGCTCTCGGAATAGCTGGTGGTAGCGGTACCACTCTCGCTTGTTGTCGAGCGGGACGAGAAAGAGGTTGGAGCGCTCGAGTTGCTCGAGCGTCTCTGCTCCATCGTGATGGTCGGTCAAGGAGTCGCAGAGCGGCCCGGACAGGCGTTCGAGAACGGACGTTCGAAGGAGAAACGCGCGCAACTCGTCGGGTTGGCGGTCGAGGACTTCGGCGGTGAAGTAGTCGATGAGATGGCGATCCTCACCGGAGACCGACGCGCGAGCCGACCCTGGCGCTGGGCCCATGCTCTGGAATGAGAGCGCAGCGAGATAGAGCCCCGCCGCCCAGCCCTCTGTCCGCTCGAGGAGGCTGTCGATCTCTTCGGCAGCTAGCTGCAGGGTCAGCGACTCGTTGAGAAAGCTCGTCGCCTCCTCCCCAGTGAATGAAAGGTCGCCAGCCCGAACCTCGCTGAGCTCGCCGCGAGCCCGCCAACGGGCCAGGGGCAGCGGCGGATCGTACCGGCAGCCAAGTGATAGTCGTAGCGTCGACGGGGCGTGCTCGACGAGGAAGGCGAAGCCCTCGTGGACGTCCTCGTTGTCGATTACGTGATAGTCGTCCAGCACCAACTGGATCTCCTCCGAGCGAAGAGCCAACTCGTTGATGAGCAGTGGGAGCGCAACCTCGGCAATAGGGGCTCCCGGCGCTCGAAGGGTGGCCTCGCTGTTCGTACCCAACGCCGGGTCAACCGTGCGTAGCGCAGCGATCAGGTACGAGAAGAAACGGACAGGATCGTTATCGCTCTCGTCAAGCGAAAGCCACGCGGTGGCCGTGCCCGCCCCGTCGACCGCAAGCCACTGCGCGAGGAGCGTCGTCTTGCCCCAGCCAGCCGGCGCAACAACCAGCGAGAGGCGACAACCGGCACCCGCACGCAGCCGCCCGACGAGACGCGACCGGCCGATGTGCTCGGCACGCGCCGGCGGCGGATGAAGCTTCGTCGTGAGAAGAATCGCGCCGGATCCTGCCGGGGCGCGCATGCGCTCAGCCGCTAGCTCGGGTTCGCTCGGATTGCGCGCCGTCAAGACCCCCGACCTCGTGTAGCTCGCTCGATAGGGCGTCACCACCTTAGCGGCGGCGCGTCCACCCCAGCCCTCGCTCGCCGCCCACAACCCCGGCCACTCGTCGCCGGAATCACCCGGGGCGAAAGATGGTGCGGGGTGATGCGGTCCCACCCCACTCCCGCGGATGCTCAGAGCGACTCGATCAGGACCCAACGCAGGACGCGGGTCCCGGAGACGCAAGGAGGAGCAATGACAGCGCACACAACACACGGGCCCAAGCCGACGCTGATTGTCGGCGCCACGGGCAAGACCGGTCGACGCGTACTCGAACGACTCAACGCGCGCGGCCTGCCCACACGGGCTGGCTCACGGGCCGCCGACCCGCCCTTCGACTGGCACGATCCGGCCACGTGGCCGCCCGCTCTGGACGGCATCGGATCCGCGTACATCTCCTACTATCCGGACCTCGCAGCACCCGGCGCCGTGGAAGCCGTCGGGTCGTTCGGCGAGCTCGCCGTCGAGAGCGGCGTCTCGCGCCTCGTCCTCCTAGCGGGACGCGGCGAGCTCGAGGCCGAGCATGCCGAACAGGCGGTCCGTGAGTCGGGCGCAGACCTGACTGTCATTCGCGCGACATGGTTCAGCCAGAACTTCAGCGAGGGCGAGTTCCTCCCTCACGTCCTGAGCGGCGCAGTCTCGCTCCCAGCCGGCGACACGCCCGAGCCGTTCGTCGACGCAGACGACATCGCGGACGTCGCAGTTGCAGCACTGACCGATGACCGACACATCGGCGAGCTCTACGAGCTCACCGGCCCGAGGCTCCTGACGTTCGCCGACGCGGTCGAGGAGATCGCGACGGCGACCGGCCGGAACATCCGCTACGCGCCGGTGTCCGTCGACGAGTTCGCCTCGGCCATGACCGCACAGAACGTGCCGGCTGAAGTCGTCGAACTCGTCGCGTTCCTGTTCAGCGAGGTC
>JAUVPB010000097.1 GCA_030598925.1 Actinomycetes bacterium | reverse complement strand
GTCCCAATGGGTGAAGGTGGCTTCGGTGACTTCGGCTTGATGGATGATGTTGAGGTGTTGGAGATGGGATTGAACGGCCGTCCACGCCGGGCCGCTGGTAAAAAGCGGCCGCTCATCGCCTCGGGCTTCGCAAGCCCGAGGAGCTCCAGTGCCGTCGGCGCGACGTCTGCGAGCCCGCCGCCCCGGCGCAACGTCAAGCTCGCTGCGGTGACGATCAGTGGAACGGGGTTCGTCGTGTGCGCTGTATGGGGCGACTGCCCATCGTCAGCGAGCATCGCTTCCGCGTTTCCGTGGTCCGCGAAGATCAGCGCAACCCCTCCGGCTCGATCGACCGCGGCAACGACAATGCCCAGGCATCTGTCGACCTCCTCGACCGCGCGAACGACGGCCGGAATGACTCCGGTATGGCCCACCATGTCCGGGTTAGCGAAGTTGACAACGCCTAGCGCGACCTCAGCGTCGGCGAGCCCAGTCACAAACGTCGACGCAACGGCGTCCGCAGACATCTCCGGCTTGAGGTCGTAGGTCGCAACCTCGGTCGGAGACTGGACGAGCTCGCGCCGCTCGAGCCGCCAAGGCTCCTCGCGGCCGCCGTTGAGAAAGTACGTCACGTGAGCGTACTTCTCGGTCTCGGCGACGTGGACCTGCCCGAGCCCGGCAGCGGACACGACCTCCGCCAGCGTGTCACCGACGTTCTGCTCGCTGAACACGACGGGACACGGCGAGGCGACCTCATAGCGCGTCATCGTGGTCACATCGATCCCGTCGTCGACGAGTCGGCGCGTGAGTTGTCGCGCGCGATCGGGGCGGAAGTTCGCGAAAACAACAACGTCGCCTTCGTCGATCCCGGGAGCATCACCGACCGCCACGGGCTCGATGAACTCGTCAGTCGTTCCCGTCTCGTAGCTCGCGCGGATCGCGGCAACTGGGTCATCTGCCACGGCACCTTCGCGGCGACGGAGCAGGGCGACCGCACGGTCCGTGCGCTCCCAACGGTTGTCCCGGTCCATCGCCCAGTAGCGGCCGCAAACGGTCGCCACGCTGACGTCCTCGGCCACCAGTTCGGCCAGGTCTGCCGCCGCGGCCGTCGGCGAGACGTCGCGGCCATCGGTAAACGCATGCACGTGCGTTGCGTCGCCGAGCCCCCGACGTCGCGCGAGCTCGACCAACGCGCGTACGTGATCGATGTGCGAGTGCACGCCGCCATACGAGACGAGGCCGAGTAGGTGGATCCGCGTGCCCGCGTGGGCAGCCCGGTCGAAGGCCGCGACCAGTGCCTCGTTCTCGAACAGGCTGCCGTCGTCGATCGCGTCGTTGATCCGAACGAGATCCTGATGGATGAGCCGACCAGCGCCGATCGTAAGGTGGCCGGCTTCGGAGTTGCCCATCTGCCCAGCCGGCAGCCCGACGGCGCCGCCAGACGCGGCCAGCGTCGTGTGCGGGTATCGGGCCCAGACGTCATCGAATACGGGTGTACACGCAAGGGTGACGGCGTTCCCGTCGCTCGGCGGCGCACACCCCCAGCCGTCGAGCACGATCAACGCGACGGGGCGGCGTAGCACAGCTCAGGCAGCGCGCGCGCCGGCGGTGCAGACCGCGGCGAACGAGTCGACGTCGAGCGAGGCACCGCCAACGAGCGCGCCGTCGACGTCGGGCAGAGCGAGCAACTCTGCTGCGTTGTCGGGCTTCACGGAGCCACCGTAGAGGACAGGTACGGGCAGCAGGCGCTTGATGACTGCGTGAGCCTCTTGAGCCTGCTCGAGCGTTGCGGTCCGCCCCGTGCCGATCGCCCAGATGGGCTCATAAGCAACGACGAGGCCCTCAAGCCCATCGGCGGCTTCGGCGATCGCGCCGACCTGACGCTCGAGCACGCGTTCGGTCTCGCCGGCCTCCCGCTCCGCCTCGAGCTCACCGACGCAGGCGATCACCTGCAGGCCCACGCCACGCGCAGCCACCATCCTCGCCGCAGTGGTCTCATCGGTCTCGCCGAACAACTGTCTGCGCTCCGAGTGGCCGACAATGGCGCCGGAGACGCCGAGCTCCCTCAGCATCGAGCCGGACACCTCGCCGGTGAATGCGCCGCTCTCAGCCCAGTGGACGTTTTGCCCAAAGATCTGGGTTCGCGACGCGCCGGCGCCGTCAACCGCAGCGGCGAGCGACACCGCGGGCGGGCACACGACGATGTCGAGCGACTCTGCCTGCTCCACTGTTGCGTCGGCAAGCGCTGCAACGAAGGACCTCGCCTGGGCCGGCCCCTTGAACATCTTCCAGTTGCCCGCAATGAGCTGCGCGATCGCCATGCGCTGGATCTTAGTGCGGCACCTGCGACTAGCTCGTGGGGATGACGGCGACGCCGGGGAGGTCGTGTCCTTCAAGCAGCTCGAGCGACGCGCCGCCGCCGGTCGACACCCAGTTGACGCGCTGCGCGAGCCGGAGCTCCTGCACGGCTCGCACGGAGTCGCCACCTCCCACAACCGTGTGACCGGCGCAGGCCGCAACCGCCTGTGCGACGGCTCGCGTGCCCGCGGCAAACCGGTCCCACTCAAAGACGCCCATCGGCCCGTTCCAGAACACCGTCCCAGCGCCGGCGATAATCTCGGCGAACCGAGCGGAACTCGTCGGTCCGATGTCAAGTCCAAGCCAGCCGTTAGGGACGGCGTCCCACGCACAGGTTTGCGTCTCTGCGTCAGGCTCGAATGCTGATGCCGCCACGACGTCGTCTGGCAACTCGACGAGCGCGTCGACGCTGTCCAGATCAGACCGCTCACGAAGCTCCTCAGCCATCTTCCCGCCGATGAGCAGCGTGTCCGCCGGCTGGGCGATCGATCGCAGCACGCCGATCTTGTCGTCGACCTTGGCGCCGCCGACAATCGCGACGAACGGTCGTGCCGGCTGGTCGAGCAGTCCGCCGAGTTCCTCGAGCTCTCGCGTGAGCAGGAGACCCGCGTACGCCGGCAGCAGACGCGCGACGGCCTCCGTCGAGGAGTGTGCGCGATGTGCCGCGCCGAACGCGTCGTTGACGAAGAGGTCGCACCCATCGGCGAGCTGCGCGGCGAAGGAAGCATCGTTCGCGGTCTCGCCGGCCTGAAACCGCGTGTTCTCGCGGAGCGTTATCGGACCTGTCGCGTCCTCCAGCGCGACGGCGGATCCCAGCAACTCGGTGGCACGTTCGGCTACCGGTCGAAGCGAGTACGCCGGGTCAACGCCGTCCGGTCGGCCGAGGTGAGAGATGAGAACGATGCGCGCCGCTCCCCGCTCGCGGAGTAGCTCGAGCGTGGGCAGCGCCGCGCGAATCCGTGTGTCGTCGGCGACACTCCCGTCCTCGAGCGGGACGTTGAAGTCGACCCGAACGAGCACGATCTTCGCCTTGACATCCGCCTCGCGGACGGAGCGCGGCAGGCGCACGATCGGTTACCGGCGCTGCGTGGGCGCGCTCAGAGACGGCCCATCAAATCGACGAGGCGACAGGAGTAGCCCCACTCGTTGTCGTACCACGAGAAGACTTTCACGAGGGTGCCACTCGCCATCGTGAGCTGGCTGTCGAAAATCGAGCTGTATGACGAGCCGACGACATCGGTCGACACGATGGGTTCATCCGTGTACTTGAGGATGCCCTCGAGGGGGCCCGCGTCGGCCTTCTCGCGGAAGAGCGCATTGACCTCATCGGCTGTTACGTCGCGCTCGACGCGGGCGACGAAATCGACGATCGAGCCATTCGGAACGGGTGCGCGAACCGCCACGCCGTCTAGCTTTCCCTGTAGCTCGGGGATGACGAGCCCGATCGCGCGGGCAGCGCCGGTCGAGGTCGGGATCAGGTTGATCGCGGCCGCACGGGCGCGGCGTAGATCCTTGTGCGGCAGATCCAGAATGCTCTGGTCGCTCGTGTACGCGTGCGTTGTCGTCATGAATCCGCTCTCGATGCCATACGCATCGTTGAGGACCTTCGCGACCGGGCCGATGCAGTTCGTCGTGCACGAGGCGTTCGAGATGATGTTGTGCGAGCCGGCGTCGTACGCGTCGTCGTTTACACCGAGTACGAGCGTCACGTCGGGCTCTGACGCCGGAGCCGAGATCACGACCTTCGGCGCGCCCGCTTCGAGGTGCAGGCCCGCCTTGTCACGACTGGTGAAGATGCCGGTCGACTCCAGCACGACATCGACGCCGAGATCACCCCATGGAAGCTTGGATGGATCGCGCTCGTTCAGAAGCGCGAACTCTTCGCCGCACGCCTTGATCGTGCCGTCCGACACGAAGACGTCGCCGTCGAGCCGCCCGAGAACCGAGTCGTACTTGAGAAGATGTGCCATCTGAGTCTCGTCACCGAGATCGTTGACGGCGACCAGATCGACATCGGCCCCGTCGCGCAACGAGGCACGGAAGAAGTTGCGACCGATCCTGCCGAAGCCGTTGATACCGACACGCACGCTCATCGCGTTCCTGTCTCCTTCTGTCGCCTGCGCCAGCTGCGTGAGAGCGAGTGCCCAGCACGCAGTAGGCCGAGTCTAGCCCTCCGCGAGTTGCCTGAGCTTGCCGAGGCGGCGGTGCAACGCCACCCTCGTCACGGGCGGGTCGGATAGTGCCGCCAGCTCGCTCAGCGAACTGAACGGATGCTCCGTCCGCAGACGCGCGGCCTGGGCGAGCTCTTCCGTCAGCTCGGGCAGCCGGCCAGTCAGGCGCAGACGGCGGATCGCCTCGAGCTGCGCGTGAGCCGCGACGCTCGTGCGCACGAGATTCGCGTGATCGGCGTTTGCTCGGCGGTTCGCGTCGGCTCGGGCGGCAGCAACAACAGACGCTTCGCGCAGCAGTAGCGCCGTTTCGGTAGCGCCGATCAGCGCGAGAAAGTCGGTCAGCGTCTCGATGCTATTTGTGTACGCGATGGCGTACCTCTCCCGGTCGAGCGCTCCGAGCGGCACCTCGTCGGCTCTGGCAAGCGCGGAGAGATGCTCTGCAGCAGCCGCTGACGTCGCACGAAGCTCGAGATGTGGGTTGCGCGGGCCAGTGGCTGAGCCCGCGCTCAGAAACGCGCCGCGCAGATAGCCTGCTCTGCAGCACGAGGTTCGCGTGATCCGCGCGGGCGGAAACGGAAGAGGGGCCAGGCCGGCGTCGACGATTCCCGCTTCTTCCAGGGTTTGAATCGCCCTGGGAGAGTCGCCCACGTGGAGCTGCACGCGACCCTCGCGACCGAACGCCTGCCGCTCGTAGGTGCGCAGCTCCGCGGCCGCGCCGAACGACTTCAGGAGCGAGAACGCGCGTCTGGCGACGGCTGGCTCGGCAAGGTCCAGATGCATTCCGACCTCACCCCCGGCTCTCAGGTGAAACGTGCCGGCACCCCGAGCGAGGCCAGACAGCTCCGCGAGTCTGCAGCACGAGCGTCGATAGGTCGACCGCACCAGCTCGGCACGTGCATCCTCGGAGAGCGTCATGACCTCGCCGAGCAGTCTAGGCTCACGAACAGGTCGGCCTCAGGCGCCGCCAGCCTTGTGCAGCACGCCGTAGATCTGTCGACCTGTTCGCGCCGGAACGCCAGGTACGCCTTCGAGTTCCTCGCGTGTCGCCTCCAGGAGCCGTTGGGTCGAGCCGAAGTGTTTGATGAGCGCACGACGGCGTACCGGGCCGACCCCCGGCAATTTGTCGAGAATCGACTCGCGCGCGCGACTGTCGCGGCGTTGACGGTGGAAGGTGAGGGCGAACCGGTGGGCCTCGTCCCGGATGCGCTGAAGGAGCTGCAGTCCGGCTGAGTCTCGCTCAAGCCTGACCGGCTCGCTGCGACCGGGCACGAACACCTCCTCTTGCCGCTTGGCGAGCGCAACGATCGCAACGCGCGGCAGGTCGTAGCCGCGCATCGCGTGTCGCGCAGCCTCGAGCTGCCCCTTGCCGCCGTCGACGACGACGAGATTGGGGGTCGCGGCGAAGCCTTCGTCGTAGTCATCGCTCTCGACGGTCGCGAGCCGTGCGAAGCGGCGGGACACGACGTGCGCCATCATCGCGGTGTCGTCCGGGCCCGCGACGCTGTCTATTCCAAACTTGCGGTAGTGAGCCTTCTTCGCAACGGCGTCAACGAACACCACCATCGAGCCGACAGGCGATGACCCTTGCGTGTTCGAGATGTCGTAGCACTCCAGCCTGATCGGCAAGCTCTCCAGGTTGAGGACCTCGCGCAGCTCCTCCAGCGCCTCCACACGCCATGCGCGCCGTCGCTCGGAGCGCAGCGCCTCGTTCTCGAGCGACAGCTCCGCATTCCGGCGAGCAAGCTCCTGGAGTCGTCGCTTCTCGCCCCGCTGAGCGCCCCTGACCTCCACAGTCGTGCCCCGCAGCTCACTCAGGAACTCCGCCAGAGCCGACACGTCGCCCGCGTCGGGCGGCACAACGACGAGCGGTGGAATACTCCGCGCGCTCCCGTAGTGTTCGAGACAGAACGCCTCGAGCAGCGTGGTCAGGTCGTGCCCAGCGGTGTTCTCGAGCGTGAACTCGTGTCGGTCGACCATCTTGCCGTCGCGTAGGGGGAACAGTTGAACGGCAGCGAGCTCGGCTTTGGCTGCGATGCCGATCACGTCGACCGAGCCGATGTCTCGCCGGTCGGCAGCCTGGCGCTCTGCCAGGTGGCGGACGGAGAACAGGCGGTTCCGGTAGCGAGCTGCCTCCTCGAAGTCCTGCGCCTCGGCGGCCGCCTGCATCTTCCGTTCGAGCGCATCGAGCGTGGGCCGAGTGTCGCCCGAGAGAAACTCGGTTACGCCCTCGATCACCTCGGCATACGCCTCCTTGGTGACGCTACCGACGCAGGGCCCCAGGCAACGATCGATATGGAAGTCAAGGCACGGAACACCCGAGTGCCGGCCCGGCGCGGGCCCTTCGCACGGCCGGTACGGGAAGACGCGGTTGAGAACGTCGAGCGTCTCTCGAACTTTCTTCGCCGACGAGTACGGGCCGAAGTAGCGCACGTCGCGCCGATGCCGCTCTCGGGTGAACATGACTCGAGGAAACTCATCGTTGACGGTGACTGCTATGTAGGGGTACGACTTGTCGTCGCGCAGGCGCACGTTGAACCGCGGCCGGTGCCGCTGGATGAGGTTCTGCTCGAGATGGAGCGCCTCGCCCGCGCTCTGGGTCACGATCACCTCGAGCCGAGTGACGCGCTCGACCAGCCGATCGAGGCCCACGCGACTGTCGCCGCCACGAAAGTACGTGCGCACGCGCGAGTGAAGCGAGTTGGCTTTCCCCACGTAGAGCACCTCGTCGCTCGCGTCCCGGAACAGGTAGACGCCCGGTTCACGCGGGAGCGCGCGCAGCTGCTCCTCGATCGAAGACGTTGACACGTAGCTCAGCGTAGCCAGCGGGGCGGGGTGCGACGCGGGCCGAGACGTCCGCACTCGTGGGCCGAGTCACCCGTGGCGACTGGGAGGCCACGGGGGAGCCGGATGGCTCCCCCGACGAGACCGTCACCCGCCCGCCGGTTGGTGGTCTCGAGTGACCTCGAGCCGACCATAGGCAGGGAATCGCGCCGAATCACCGGCCAGCCGTGCCACTCGCGCAACAGAGGGGCTACGATTTTCGTCGTGAGCGTCGAAGCCGACCTCGAGACTCCCCAGTACGTCGCCTACACGTACTACAAGATCGCGCCAGAATGGCGGCGGCTGCCGGCAGAGGAACGGGCGGCCGCGAAGGAGTCGTTCGCCGAGGTTGTCGAGTCCTTCCAGGACCGGATGACGATCCTCTCGTACAGCCACGTCGGCGTCCGCCCGGACGTCGAGTTGCTGCTCTGGAAGATCACCGAGCGCTACGAAGACCTCCGTGATCTCGGCGCCGCCATCAACGGGACACCGCTAGCCGGGTATCTGGACACGCCGTACTCCTACCTAGCTGCGACGCGCTCGTCGAAGTACTTCGAGCGAGACACGAGGCGACCTCCACGGAAGATCGTGCCTCGCGGCGCGCCGTACCTCGTCGTGTATCCCTTCGTCAAGCTGCGGCCGTGGTACGCCCTCTCCCTCGAGGACCGTACGCAAGCGATGCGCGAGCATGCCGAGATCGGTAGTCGCTTCGTCACCATCACGAACCACACGACCTACTCGTTCGGAATCGACGACCAGGAGTTCATGACCGCCTTTGAGTGCGAGAGCCCGAACGACTTTCTCGAGCTGATGATGACGCTCCGCGAGACGGAAGCGAGCAAGTTCACTGAGCGGGATACGCCGATCTTCGTCGGGATCGCAGAGCCCGTACGCTCGGTCCTCGATTCGCTCGACGGCGTGGGCTCCCGCGCCCGCGCCTAGTAGCCGTAGCTGTGCTGGTCTCGCCAGACGCGCCACATTGAGAAAGCAGCAGCAACCAGCACGGCGATGAAGATGACGACTTCCAGGCCGCCTGAGGGGTAATCGATCGCGAACGCAAGGCCCAGGTTGACGACTGCGAGCGCCGCACCTCCATAGAGGACGAGCTTCGCGCGGGTTGGCCAGCCACCGATCTCTTCGCGCCGCTCACGCCAGACGAGGTAGATGAAAAACGCGATCGCGAGGAAGAACGCGATGCGAACGAGGAAGAACAGCGCGGTCAACGTCGGCTCGAGCGACAGCGCTGTGATCACGCCCGCGATCGCGAAGATGATCAGGAAACCCCGAACCGTGGGATTGATGCGACTCATGCTTTGCGTCGGGTCATGATCCGGTCATGTAGCCGCGCGCGCCCAGCGCGGCGGCGACGGTCGAGGCACCGACAAACCACAGCAGGCGTTTCCGGGCGTTCGGCGGCGCGTACTTCCAGGGTGACAGAATCACCGCCAGCGCAACACCGCCGTAGAGATAGTGGAGTTGGTCGGTGGCACGGAAGTCGCCCGCGAGCAGGAGCAGGCCAATCGCGGCTTGTGCGACGACAACGACCTGGCCGAGCGCGACCAGATGCAGGTACGGCCTCGCAGGCGTGCGGCGGCGCAGGTAGTACGTCAAGCCCACGAGCGCAGCCACGACGTTGACCGCGATCACGAGTATCCCGACCACGCTGTGCAGCCCGACCATCGGCCGGAGCGTAGCAACGGTGTGGGCGCACCCAGCCCCTCAAGTTAGGATCGCGGCCCAAGCAAGATCGGTCGCGACGCCGCCAACGACATGACCGCGACGCAGACCGGTCGAAACGAATGCGAGGAGCGACGGAAGATGGGCTACGCAGTGCTGACGCCCGATAAGTAAACGTTCGCGCCACCCAGCTGGCGCCCGGACGACGAGCGACAGATCGTCGAGATTCCGCTCGCCGCCAAGCTAGAGCACTCGCGCTCACACCTGTGGCGGTACCCGCCCGGGCAACAGGGTCGGCGTCACTACCAGACCGTTCAGGAGGAAGTCTTCGTCGTGATCGAGGGCGAGATCGTCATGACGCTCGGCGACGACCAGCAAGAGCACACGCTCCCGACCCGCAGTCTCGTTGTGCTCGAGCCGCGAACGCCGATTCACATCCGAAACGACACGGATCGCGAAGCGCTGTTCTTCGCGTACGGCGCGCCCGCAGATCGCGGCGCAGAGATTCTCGACGAGTAACGAGGGCGCCTGCGCTAGGCGAGCGTGCGAGCGCTAGGCGTCCCCGAAGCGTGCGCAGACGCGACCCGCGCCGTGCACGAATGCGGCGAATGCG
>JAUVPB010000217.1 GCA_030598925.1 Actinomycetes bacterium | reverse complement strand
CTCAAGACGCCCAAGCCAGTGGCTGAGGGTTTCGATCCGGTGCGGATTGGGGCCGACGCCGAAGCGCTTCTCGAACTGCTCGGCGTCGCCTAGGTTTCGAACCCCTTACGATCCGCTGCTGTGGCGGATATCGAAACCCCAGATTCCTCGCACGCACTCGACGCGCTCTTCTCCCCGAGGAGCGTCGTTGTGGTGGGCGCATCGACCCAGCCCGCGCGGGTTTCAGGGCGTCCACTGGGCTTTCTGCGCGACTGGGGCTTCTCCGGCGAAATCGCAGTCGTCAATCCGCGGCACGACGCGGTCCTCGGCTATCCGTCGTACCCGAGCGCAGCCGATGTGCCATTCACCCCCGATCTCGCGGTCGTCTGTGTGCCCGCGACGTCGGTTCTTGAGGCGCTCGAACAGTGCGCCGCCCGCGGCGTTCGCGCCGCCGTTGTCTTTGCAGCAGGGTTCAGCGAGATCACTGATGGGTGCCCGGATGAGGAGGCGATTCGGGAGCTCTCAGCCGCGACGGGCATGGCGATCTGCGGCCCCAACTGTCTCGGGGCGATCAGCGTCGACGACAACCTGCCGGCCACGTTTAGCTCCGTGCTGTCGGAAACCAAGCTCCGATCCGGCGACGTCGCGCTGGTCACGCAGAGCGGGGCGCTTGGCATCTACCTCTATGCCGAGGCTGCGAGGCGCGGAGTCGGCTTTTCCAGGTGGGTCTCCACTGGCAACGAGTGCGCGCTCACGATCAGTGACTACATCGAGTGGCTCGTCGATGACGAGCACACGCGTGTGATCTGTGCCTATATCGAGGGCATTCGCGACGGCGATAGCTTCCGGCACGCTCTTGCCGCAGCGAAGGAGGCAGGCAAGCCGGTCATCGTTCTGAAGGGTGGACGCTCGGAGAGCGGCGCTCAGGGCGTTGAGTCACATACCGGCGCGATCGCCGGTGACGCAACCGTGTTCAGCGGCGTGCTCGCCGGCGCTGGCGCACGTGAGGTCGATGACGCAACAGAGCTACTCGAGGTCGCGACCCTCGAGCGTTTGCATCCCGATCTTCCGGCCGATCGAGGCGTCGCGATCGCGACGACGTCGGGCGGCGGCGCGATTCTCGCCTCCGACTGGCTGACGCGCTACGGGCTTCGGGCGGCGACCCTCGCCCCGCCGACGGTCGCGACAATAGACGACGTCATTCCTTCGTTCGGCCGTGCGGAGAACCCGGTCGATTTCACCGGGAACCTGATGAACCATCCCGACATGGTCAAGGTTGCCGTCGAAGCTCTCTCGCGTGACCCGGATGTGGCTGCAACGGTGGTTTTCGTAGGAGTTGGCGGAGAGACTGCCGATCTTGTTGTCGACGCGATTCTCCGTGCCGAGATTCCCGACTCACGGATTCTCGCCGTCGTGTGGATAGGCGCCTCGGCACTGGTACGGGAACGCCTCGGTGAAGGAGGGGTCCCAGTCTTCGCTGACGTTGGACCGTGTATCCGAGCGCTCGCACGGCTCTGGCGCCGGTCATCGCCCTACACGGCGGCCGCCACAGGGGACGCGGACAAGTCGCCCCTGAGCGGTGGAGCGGCCCTTGATGTCCTGCTCGAGCACGAGCTCAAGGGTCAACTCAGAGAGGCGGGCCTGAGTGTTCCGCCAGGCTGGCTCGTTGAAACCGGAGGCCCGCCGTCGCAGCTAGATCGAAACAAGACCTACGCGGTCAAGGGGCAAGCACGAGGAGTCGTCCACAAGGTCGCTCATGGGCTCGTTCGCCTTCACTGCGAGCCGGATGACGTCGACGCGGCGTGTGCGGAGGTTGTCGAGGCGGCGCGTGAGCAGCAACTTGAGCTGGATGGCGTACTCGTCGAGGAGATGGCCGAGGCTGGCGTCGAATTCCTCGTGACGCTGCGACGCGACCCCACATTCGGTTGGACGGTTCTCGTTGGAGGCGGCGGCGCTGACGTCGAGTCCAAGCGTGACATCGTGGCGCGTCCGTGTCCGCTTACTCCAGCTGCCGCCGTGGCTGCACTCGACACGCTGGCGGTGTCGGGATCCCTCGCGCAGCTTGTCGACCCGGCTGCGGCGCGCGAGGCAGCGATCGGTTTGCTCGTCCAGATCTCTGCGAGCCTGGACCGCCTACCGCCAAGTCTCGTCGAACTTGAACTTAACCCTGTCATCGTCACGCCGAAGCATGCACTGATCGTCGACGCTGTGGCGTTCGTCGCATCGCAAGTGCCATCCAACCCGTAGGAAAGAGGAACCGAGTGGCCGTTTCTAGCAACCGCACACCTTCCGGGGCCGTAGCCATCGCGAGGGAGTTGCAACCAAGACTTCGCGAGGATGCGGTCGCGCGCGATCGGGAGCGGCGATTCCCGATTGAAGAGACCCGATGGGTGAAGGAAAGCGGTCTCTGCGGACTGTTTGTGCCCGAAGAAGCCGGTGGCCTGGGCGGCGACGCGCGGGACCTCGTGCACGTTCTCTCGGCATTGTCGGAAGGCGACTCGTCTATCGCGCAGATGTTTCTAATCCACATGTACGGAGTCGCTCTGATCAAGGGCGTACACGCCTCGGACGAGATTCGCGAGCGCTACTACGAACGGATCGTCAAGGACGGCATGTTCATCAGCAACGCGTTCTCTGAAGTGGGTTCCAAGACCGTGTTCGACTACTCCGTCAGCCTGGAGCCGAAGGACGACACGACCTGGGTGCTGAACGGGTCGAAGTTCTACTGCACCGGATCGCACGCCGGGGACGTGTTCTACGTGCTCGGACTTCGGCAAGCCGAGCCCGAGCCGGAGTTCCTGATTGCAATCATCGAGAGGGACGACGCCGGAGTCGTGATCAACGACGACTGGTCGGGCATGGGACAGAAGACGACTGCCTCTGGCTCGATGGAGTTCCAGAACGTCGAAGTTCCTGCCGACGCCGTCTTCACGATCGATCACTTCAATACACCAGAGTCAGTATTCGGGAGCCTCGGCCAGTGCATGTTCAGCGCGATCTTCCTGGGTATCGCGCGCGGGGCTCTGGCAGATGCATGCGACTACGTGCGCACGCGCAGCCGTCCTTGGCCACACGCCGAGGTTGAACGCGCCGTCGACGATCCCTACGTGGTGCACACGATCGGTCAGATGCAGACGCACGTATCGGCAGCCGAGGCCATGCTCGAGCGAGCAATCGACATCCGCCTCGAGTCTGTCGCAAACCTCTCAGCAGAGGCACGCGACCGCGCCTCGGTTTCGGCGGCGCAGGCGAAGATCGTCACCGGGCAAGCAGCGCTTGATGTATCCGAGCTGCTCTTCAAGGTATGCGGGACAGGCTCGGTACGCGAGGACTTCGGCTACGACCGCCATTGGCGAAACGCACGAACGCTTACCCTGCATGATCCGGTGGCGTACAAGGTGAAGCTCGTCGGCGACTACGTTCTCAACGGGGTCTCGCCGCCGATCTCGGTCTACACGTAGGGCGCGACGCTGCTCGAGCCGCTCTAGGCGACGTCGAAGCTCTCGTGCTGGTCGATCCACCAGTTGGCGATGTCGATCCGGCGAGCGAACCAGACGTCACCTTGCGCTAGCGCATACTCGATGAACTCTCGCAGGCCCGAGGTCCGAGCCGCCTGCCCAGCCCAGCGTGGGTGGAGACCGATCGACATCATCTTGGGCTCGCCTGCCGCTCCCTCGCGCCGATACTCGTCGAGAGCACGCTTGCAGTGGTCGAAGAAATCGGTCGGACTCGCATACCCCTGAGCGAGGACGTAGCGGCCGTCGTTGTAAGTGAAGCTGTATGGCACGACGAGATGACGCGTTCCGTGAACGTCGACGAAGTAGGGAAGATCGTCGTTGTAGGCGTCGGCGTCGTAGACGAACCCTCCCTCCTCGACGAGGAGCTCGCGGGTGTTGACGCTCGGCCCGTAGCGGCAGTACCAGCCGCGGGGACGCTCGCCACAGTGCTCTTCGATCGACTCGATCGCTGCCTGCATGCGGGCGCGCTCCTCGTCGCGATCGAGCAGCCAGTGCTCGCTCCAGCGCCAACCGTGCGAACAGGGCTCATGACCAGACTCGCGGATCCATTGGCCGACCTCCGGGTTGCGGTCTAGTGCGACCGAGGATGCAAAGAACGTGGTCTTGAGTTTGTACTCGTCGAGGAGGCTCATGAGTCGCCAGATGCCGGTACGGCTCCCGTACTCGTAGACCGACTCGGCCGCGAGATCTCGAAACTCGGAGGGCATCACGTAGTTGATCTCCGCAAGCCCTTCGTTGCGGCCATCGCCCGCCGCCATCGAGTACTCGGAGCCCTCCTCGTAGTTGACGACGATGTTGACGGCTACGCGGGCCTCGTCTGGCCAGACCACGCGCGGTCTGTGGCGGCCATAGCCGACGTAGTCGCGTGGCGGCCCCGGAATGTCCTTGTCTTCGAGTCTCATCGGCTCTCCTCGCTCGCGCGTTCGTCTGAAGTCAGCGCCTGCTCCAAGAGTCGTCCCACGACGATCATTCGCGAGAGGGTGAACTGGAAGCGCTGGAGTGTCTCGCGCGTCGCTAGATCCGCTATCGGCTCCACTGGGTAGGGCAGCCGTTTTGCGAGGTCGCGGGCTGTTGTCGTCACCGAGTCCGCGTCGCGGGCGACGGCGCCCGAGGCAACCGCCGGCGAGATGGCAGTCCACAGAACCGCGAGGAGCGCGGGTGAGTCGGCAAAATGGCGCAGAAGGCTCGGGACGAGCGCTTCTTCGCCCGGTGTCACCAGCGGTGCGCTCATCTCGTCGATAAGCATCCTGGCACT
>JAUVPB010000028.1 GCA_030598925.1 Actinomycetes bacterium | reverse complement strand
GAAGCCGCCGCGCTGCTCCACAACGTCGGACTGTTCGTGTCGCACAGCTCCCACCACCGTCACTCCTACTACCTCATCCGCAATTGTGAGCGCCTCACAGGATTCACCGATCGCGAGATCGAGCTCATCGCACTTGTTGCCCGCTACCACCGGAAGAGCTCGCCCAAAGCGAAGCACGGCGAGTTTGCGCAACTCGATCCATCAGACCAAAACACGGTGCGGGTGCTTGCCGGCCTGCTCCGCGTAGCGATCTCGCTCGACAGGACTTCGGCCGCCCTGGTCGAGAGCGTCGCCGTGCACGCCAGCGACGGGGACCTCACCATGCACGTGGCCCTGAAACCTGACGCTGACGCGTCACTCGAGCTCTACACAGCTGAGCAGCGGAAAGACCTGCTCGCTGCTGCCCTGAAGAAGAGAGTCAGCATCGTGGCTACGCCGGCACACGCGGCCGCGTAAGGCAGCTCGCTGCTTCAGGCCACTGCGACGAAGTCGACGCCGTCGCGACGGCCGATCTCCCTAGCCGCGCTCCGAATCTCCTCACGCGCGCGCACCCCCGCAACCGCGCCGATCGCCAGCGAGTCCGGAAACTCATGGGATTGCTCCATGGCATAGACGGGCACCCCGTACACGCGCTTGCCGATCTTGCGCGGGTCGACCTCGAGGAACGCCTCGATACCGACACCCTGACGTTGAAGCTCTCGAGCGAAGCTCTTGCCCACAGGCCCGCACCCGTAGATCACGACGGTGCCTTCGCGCCGGATGAGCTGCGCGCGAAGATGATGCACCTTGCAGCGCACGAACGCCGCCTGGGTATAACGGCCGCTGGTGCGGGATAGCCGTTGCTCATGCTCGCGCCAGCGCAAGACGTGCACCGGGACGCTGCAGAAGCGAAGACCACCGCGATGAAGACGCAGGACCAGGTCGTAGTCCTCGGGCCACGGCCGGGTACGCCAGCCCCCGACGGCGGCGAGGGCCCCGCGCCGCACCATCATCGTTGGGTGGGCTATCGGACACTCGATGTAGGCGTCACGAGCTGCCCGTTGCGGCGACGTCAGGGTGTTGAGCCATGCCTCGTAGGCGCGCATTCCATCCCGTACGGAGCGGCACGGGAAGAATTCGACCTGCCCGCCGCACGCTTCGACGTCACCCCGCTCGAGGCGGGCCACCTGACACTCGAGCCGTCGCGGAAGGGCGACGTCGTCGGCGTCCATCCGCGCCAGAAACGGCGCACGAGCGAGACCGCGTGCAGCCTCGAGCGCACTCACGATGCCCGTCCTTTCCTGACGCACGAGCCGAATCCGAGCGTCGGCGGCTGCGCGTGCTGCGACCACCTCGGCGGTATCGTCACGCGAGCCGTCGTCGACGACGATCACCTCGAACTCGTCGAGGGTTTGCTCCGTGAGCGAACTGAGGGCCTCGCCGATAAAGCCGCCGCCGTCTCTCACAGGGAGGAGGACGGAAACAGCGGGCGCCACGGACGCCGCTCCCTCAGGCGGTCGGCTCGAGCGTCGCTAGCTCGCGGGCCCCCGCGAGCGGCAGACCCGTCGCGGTGGCGGTCGCAATCGTGATTGCTCGCAGGTCCTCCGGCTCAATGTTTCGCAGGTCGGTCTTCCCCGTACAGCGAGGCATGATCGCGGCCTCCGACATGAGCGCCCGGCAGAACAACTCGGCCATTTCAGCCCGTTCGTCTAGATCGACATTTCCGTAGAAGACAAGCTTCCCGTTCTCGAGCGACCCACCCATTGCGAGGCCCAGCGCGACGCCGACTGCTGCCACGTTCGCGCCGAGGCCGATCAGCTTTGCCCCATCCGTGCCCGACCGCACGCCGCCGCGGAAGATCAGATCGAGCTCCTCCTCACGGTTGAGGCTGCGCATGATCGCGAGCGTGTCACGCATCACCGTCAGATCGGGATGCGCTGACACCTCCGAGCTGTCGTCGGTCAGCGGCGGACAGGCATCGAGAACGAGAAGATCGAGCTCGGCCTCAAGTGCAAGTGGAATCGCCTCAGGAAGCATCGGCGCCGTAGCTGTAATGCCACGAAGCTGCCCGCCGCCGCTCGTTGGAAGCTCGGCGATCTCGCCCGTCGAGACGTTGATCAGAGCCGCCGCGTCGGGACTCGGCTCATCTTCGTGCGAGACAAGCTGTAGCCAGGGCACGCCGGCGAGCTCACGCCGACCGAGGTAGGCGAGCCCAACCGCCGCGAGAGCACGCGCGAGCGCCGCCCTCACCTCCTCGGGCGCCGAATCGAACCCGGTCGCGATGAACGGTGCCGCCAGCTCCACCTTCCCGCGGAGCGAGGCATCGACCCGACAGGCATCGCGGTACGGATCGATGACGAGACGCGACAGATTCGCGGGGAGAAAGACGAGGTCGTCGAAGCTCGGAGGACGCTCGCTGCGATCAACGCCGACGGGGCCTGCCAGGCGCTTGGTGAAGACAGCGCGCTGCTTGAGACCATCATCCGAACGTGTCCGTGCCATGACGAAGATGTCTTCACGCGCGTGCACGCTGTAGTCCGCGGATCCGGTCTCCGCATCGCATCGATAGCACCTCGCGGCCTCGCGTCGTGCCTCCTCTTTACCGTAGGCTGACTCGATCTCCGGGAACGCGACGGGGTTGTCTCCCAGACCGTGGAACGACTGCTCTTCCCGGTGGAAGACCTCCCACTCAGGGTCCTGCGCGATTGGCACCCGGCGGGTCTTGAACGGGACGCGATAGGGCAGCGGATCCTCGATCCCTTCAAGGAAGGACTTCAGGTAGTACGCCGCGCGATGGCCGTGCTGCATCGCCATGACGATGGTCGAGGGTCCGAACGCGCCGTCGCCCGCGGCAAACACCTTCGGGTCAGCTGTGCGCATGGACGCCCAGTCGGTTCGAACCTTGTCGTCGTGGAGCATCCCCAGCTCGTCGAGATGATCGGACGTGGTGCGCTGTCCCGTTGCGAGGATCACTAGGCCGCAGTCGTAGTCGTGCTCGGACCCGGCGACGTTCACTGGCCAGCGCCGCCCGTCCTCGGCTGGCTCCCCGAGCTCGGTCCTCACGCATTGCAGCGCGAGCCTCCCGTTGCTGCTCTCAACACCGACCGGCTGGACGTTGTAGATGATCTCGATCTTCTCTTCGATCGCGCCCTCGAGCTCATCTCGGCGCGCGGGAATCTCGTCGGCGCCACGGCGATACAGCACCTGGACGTGCTCGCAGCCGGGTAGTCGCTTGGCGACGCGGCAGGCATCCATTGCCACGTCGCCCGCTCCGACCACGACGACGTTCGACGGCATCTCGGGCCGCTCGCCCGCGTTGACGCGGCGCAGGAAGGTCACTCCATCCAGCACGCGCTCGTCCGTGGTCTGCTGCTCGAGGCCAACGCCCTTCCCCCACCAGGCGCCGATCGTGAGCAGCACAGCTTCGTGACGCTCCTTCAGCTCGTCGAGCGTGACGTCATCACCCAGCGCCGTGTCGAGATGGATCGTGATGTCGGGGCACCGTGCCAGCATGCGATCGATGTCTTCCTTGAAAATCTCGGGCGGACAGCGAAACGCAGGAATGCCCCACGTCATGTACCCGCCGAGCATCGACGTCATCTCGTAGACGTCGACGCGGTATCCGGCCTCTGCCAGATCCTGCGCGGCCGTCAGACCCGCAGGGCCGCCGCCGACGATGCCGACGCTGTCCGACTTCGTGGCCGGGATCGACGGGGGACGATACGTCTTCCCGAGCTGGTCCATGACGTAGCGCTTGAGGTTGCGAATCGCGATCGGCCCGTCCGAGTCGGCACGACGGCACGCCGGCTCGCACGGTGCATCGCAGACACGGCCGCACACCGAGCTGAAGGGATTCGTCGCGGTGATGGCCTCGAATGCCTCTTCGAGTTTCCCCTCCCAGATGTATGCGAGGTACGACGGTGCATCCGTTCCGATCGGACACGCCACCTGACACGGAGCCGGAACGAAGTTGACGTCCTGGACGTCGTCCTGCGACTCGAACTCGCTCGGCACAGGTCTTGGAGCGACCCTGTCGGCCCCGTAGACGTCCGGCTCGGGTGGCTCCGTGAAGCCGTCGGCAAGGCGCTCGCTCATCGCGCCACGATCTCGCCGCTCACCCCGTGGCCACCTGAAGCCGTTGCGGAGCATCGCGGTACTCCGGGGCGTAGGGAAGCCTCGTGATCTCGGCAGCCTCGCGCGTCAGGGCAACCAGGTCAGCTCTCGACAACTCGTAGACGTTCGCGTAGTTGTGCGCGTTGAGAATCGACGCGAGTTGCCAACGCACCGACTCGAGGAACCTATGAATATTCAGCGCCTCCGGGTCAATCTGGTAGCGCTTCTCATGCTCCGGATCCTGCGTCGCGATGCCGACGACACACTGGCCAACGTGGCATTGCAGGCACGCGATGCAGCCGCCGGCGATGATCGCGCTCGTTCCCATCGCGACGGCATGCGCGCCGAGCGCGATCGCTTTCGCCGTGTCTAGACCGTCCTTGATGCCGCCCATCAGCACGATGGGCATTCCCGTTGCTTCGATCTCCTCGAGTGCGTCGAGGCCCTCCACAATCGCGGATAGCGTCGGGATGCCGACGAACTCGAGCACCTCGCTACTGGCGGCCCCAGTCGAGCCCTGGAGACCGTCGAGGCACGTGTAGTCGAACCCGTCCTTGTAAGCGATCTTGATGTCGTCCTTCACGCGACCGGCACCGAGCTTGACCGAGATGGGCTTCTCGTAGCCGGTCGCCTCGCGGAACTCCTCGACCTTGATCACGAGATCGTCGGCGCCGAGTACGTCCGGGTGTCGCGACGGCGAGCGGAGGTCAATATTCGCAGGGATGCCTCTGATCCGGGCGATCTCGGGCGTTACCTTCTTCGCCATCAACTGCCCGCCGAGCCCGGGTTTCGCCCCCTGCGAGATGTAGATCTCGATCCCATCGGCACGGCGCATGTCGTGGATGTTCCAGCCCAGGCGCCCGCCGAGGCATTGGAACACGATTCGCTTCGCGGCCGCACGAACCTCGTCGGAGAGCCCGCCCTCCCCGGTGTTGTCACAGATGTCAGAGAGAGCCGACGCCTTGGCGAGCGCGATCTTCGTCGACTTCGAGAGCGCGCCATAGCTCATGGGCGCGATCATCACGGGCATCGACAACTCGATCGGAGTGGCGCCAAACCGGCCCCCGAGCGAGGTCGAAAGTTCCACGCGGTCCACCGCGCCCGGATCAGGCGGAACCATCGAAAGATCCTGCTTGAAGGCGAGGTCTGAAAGGTGCGCAAGCGGGCGCGCGGCACCGTAGCCACGAATACGGTAACGACCGAGCTGTGCCTTGATCGACACGTCCTCCTGAACCTTCTCGTTCCAGTAGTTGGTCACCTCAGACGCTTCGAAGAATGGGATGACGCGCACGCGCGGCTCGGAACGCGCATAGCGGAGCTGCTTGCCCGCGTTAACGATCTTCTGGAAGCTTCCGGTGAACGGGATCTCGTACCGGTCGAGGAACTCCGCGAGTTCGTCAGCATCCTCCCGGTCGAGATCGGTCAGCATCGCGTCGGTACCGAGCGACTGAATGCGACCACCGACGTAGATGGTGCCGCCGGTCATGTCTTGCCCGAGCTGCTCACCGGAGTCGCCGCAGATCACCAGCCGGCCGCCGTACATCATGTAGCCGGCCATGAAGCTGGCGTTGCCACCCGCCAGCAACGTGCCCTCTTTCATGACCTGCCCGGCCCGAGAGCCGATGTTGCCGTGCACGACCACGTCCGGACCTCGGATCGCCACACCTGCGATCGCGCTCGCGTTTCCGCGAACCACCATCGAGCCCGAAAGCATGTTGTCAGCCAATCCCCAGCCCACATTTGCGTCGACCTCGACCCGCGGGCCGTCGGTCAGACCACCGCAGAAGTATCCGGCCGAACCGTGGATTCGCAGCGTGATGGGACGCACGAGCCCGACCCCGATGTGGTGCCGCGCGTCTGGGTTGAGGACGTCGACATCCTCGCCCGCCTCTGCGAACTCCCGGATGCGCTCGTTCGCCTCGCGAACGCTGAGCGACGCTAGGTCGACCGTTGCCACGTGCGGTAAGTCCCTGGCGTGGGCTCGGAGGTTGCGAGCGCCTCGCCGGGGAAAAGACGGTTGAGCGAGACCTCTTCGGACGCAATCGCCACGAGATCGCCGTCCTCGTACATCACCATTGGCTTCGCGGCGAGCCGGTCCTTGGCGTAACCGATCTCGTCCTGCGTCGAGACGAGGAACGAGAACGTGCCGTCGAGATCGTCGATCGACGACTCGAGTGCCTCGCTGAGCGTGTGATCCTGTGCGAGCTTGTCGGCCAGGTAGACAGCAATGAGCTCCGAGTCGTTGTCAGTGTTGAACTCGAAGCCGCGCTTCTCGAGGCGCCGTCGCATCTTCCAGTAGTTCGTGATCTGCCCGTTGTGGACGATTGCGATGTCGGCGAAGCCCGTGGCCCAGAACGGATGCGACGCATCCGGCGTCACGTCCGATTCGGTTGCGAGCCGAACGTGTCCGATCCCGTGACTGCCCTTGAACTCGGCGATGTGGTAATTGTCGTCGACATCGTGCGCGCCGCCGATGTCCTTGACGATGTCGAGACGGGACCCGATCGAGACAACCTTGGCGACGTGTTCCATCGCGTAGGCGAAAGCCTGCAGATCGCCGTCGAAGCGGACGATCACGCGAGCGGTCGAGCCGATCAACTCCTCCTCGATCACCTCGGCACCGAACTCCGACATCTTCTCTTTGATGCGGGCGAGCGTGCTCGAGGCCTCCTCGCCCTCACCGACGAAGAAGCGGAGGCGCAGCCGATCGTGCTCCGTTCCCTCGTGGTAGAGGGCGAATCCCGTCGAATCCGGGCCGCGGTGCTGGCAACCGTCCAGCATCGTGATCAGATCTGAACCCAATGCGCGCGGCGTGGCTCCATCCTTGTAGAGAATCCCTGCTATTCCGCACATTCAGCCGCCACCCTCTTCCTAACTATGGAGGAAAGAAACACTAGGCCGTCACGTCGAGACGGTCGTGGATACTCGAAATTCTAGTTGTTTGCAGGGAAAGCACTGGGACAAGTCGCTACGTACTTCAACCGCCACTTATGGTGTTTTCTCCATATTGCTCTGGGAGGTACGGTACCGATCGTGAGTGACGTCCAGACGCCATTCGACATCTACCGGGCGCGGGTCGTGCCCGATTGGATCGACTTCAACGGGCACTTTAACGCCGGTTACTACGCCGTTGTCTTCGACCTCGCGGTCTACCCCTGGTTCGAGTTTCTCGGCCTGACGCAGGAGCACCGCGAACGACATGATGCGACGACGTACGGGCTCGAGGCGCACATCACGTACGAGCGCGAACTCGTCCTCGATGATCCGATCCGCGTGACGACGCAGCTGCTTAACCACGACGAGAAACGCACCCACGCGATCCATCTCATGTACCACGGCGACACCGACGCGCTCGTGGCGACGAACGAGTTCATCTCGATACACATGACCCGCTCAACGCGGCGGAGTAGCCCGATGACACCGGCCCTGCTCGAACGCGTCGCACGAGTCGGCGCGGCCCACGCGAGGCTGGCGCGGCCGCCTCAGGTTGGCCGGGTGATCAGTATTCGCGCCGGCCGCCCGGGTCTGCAGCCACCAGGCCTCGCACGCTCGAGCGACTCAGGCTGAATCAGCAGTACCTACTCACGGCCGGGCGTCGCGACGGCGCACGTCAGTCAGCAGGCCTTCTTCTCAGGCAAGCGGCGCGATGTCCTGTATCCGCTCGGACTCCTGCTCGAGGGCGGTGAGCCTGATCGCGATATCCAGCGCAAGTGCGTCGCGCGATCGCAGATCCATTCCGGTGAGCTCCTCGATCCGTTGGAGACGTTGCCGCAACGTGTTCTGGTGGACGTAGAGAGCGGAGGCCGTCGCGCTGATGCTCCCCCGGTTGCGAAGGTACTCCTCCAGCGTTCGGAGAAGTTGCGCGGAGCGTCGCAGGTCGTACTCGGCAAGTTGGGCGATCGCGACGCGATGGGAATCGCGTCCACGCGCCGGCGCGCCGAGACGAAGCAGGTACTTATACGGGCCGAGATCCTCGTGGTGCGCGACGGCCGACGCTCCTTCGAGCACGGCGGCACCCCTCAGCGCGAGGCGCGCCTCCTCGAAGCCCGAGCAAAGCGCTCGCTCTCCGACACACGCCGCTGACAACCCGACAAGCACGGGAGCCGCAAGGGCATCCACGATCTCACGCAGCCGGTCTCCGACGTGCGCCGCCCCGTCTGGGCGCACCGATACGAGGGCTCGTGCCCGATCGTCGCGAGCGTCGAACAACACGCCCGTGAATCGGCGAAATAGTGCCCGCTCCAGGGGCGCCGCCCACTCGGCATCGGGCGTGTCCGAGGCGGGCATCGCTGCGAGCACGAGATGGTGGGCGGTGAGATCGACTCCGAGTGCCCGCGCAGGCGCTTGCAGCGCTCCGTCGCCGGCACCGTCCTCGAGCGCCTGGAGGAAGTCACCGATCGCGTTCTCCTCTCGGAGTCGTTCGATCAGCTCCAGTTTGACAAGCGCCAACGCCGCCTGACTCGCGGCTGTCTCAACGATGTCGGCGTCGTCTGCCAGCAGCCCCCGCCCCCCGGCCTGCAACTCGAGCAGACCACGAAGGTCCCCGGCAGCGAGCAAAGGCACGTGAAGGAGCGCTTCCTCGGCCCGCCGAGCGCGGCTCAGCTCCGGTCCGAGCTCAGCCAAGCCGATCGTCGCCCGAGCGTTGTCCTCCTCGGGCACGGACGCGACGAGCGATAGCTCATCGCGGAGTCCGGCGAGGCCCGGAACGTAAAGCCGGCACACGCTCGGCTGTACGAGTTCGGCGACACCGGCCACGACCACTTCGTAGAGATCCTCGCGAGTACCGGCCTCCGAGATCCGCTCGCCGAGCCGGTTCAGCTGTTCGAGCTGACGCACCCGTCGCTGCGTCTCTGCATGCAGACGTGCGTTCTCGATCGCGCCCGCGACGAGCGAGGAGCTCGAGACGAGAAAGTCGACCTCTTCAGTGGTGAACTCGCGAGGGGCCTCCGTATGCAGCGAGATGACCCCGATAGTTGGACCGTCTCGACCCACAATTGGAACAGAGACCAGTGACTGAAACCGCTCCTCGGCGAGTTCAGGTACGTACTTGAACCTCGGGTCAGAGAGTGCGTCATCCTTGATGAACGCCGGCTCGCCGCGGTCGGCCGCCCACCACGCAAGCCCCTCGCCTCGCTCGAGCGAGATCTCTCCGATCAGATGCGCGTACGGCTCCGAGGCGGCACGCAGAACGAGGCTCTCCGCGTCCGGCTCGAGTAGGTATACGAAACACGCGTGAACGGCGCTCGCCTCTGACAGCAGGTCAACGATCGCCCGCAGGAGCAGGTCCAGTTCAAGGGTCGAGGCAACGGTCGAGATGATGTTCGAGAGAAAGCGCGTATCGGTACTTGCACCACTGATGCCGCCATGGTAGATCGGAGGATGCGAGCTTCAGGCTGCTGCTCCCCGGGGACGTCACCCGCCTAGCACGGCACCATCCTCGACCTTGAACTGAGCGGCGCCGGTGTTGCGGACGAGAACGGCGCCGATACCACGAACTCCGTGGCCGAAGCTCACGTCGCCCTCGACAACGAACGAATCGCACTCGACCAGCGACGGCGGGCCGCACGGAAATCGCGACTCAAGTTGGTCGACCCGCCCGAAGTATCGAGGGTCGAGCTTCACGACGACCGGCCGTCCGTCGCGCTTGCGGTCAGGCGTGATGCGGAAATCCTCGGTGAGAACGTTGGCATCGGCTCGAACGGCCAACAGATCGTCGGTGGTCTTGACGGGCGCGAAGCGGTCGCGCGCAACCCGCACGGCTGCCGCGCCTGGCAAGACCCCGATGGCGGAGCCCATCGCCGTCTCGAGCTGAAACACCGACGGAGACTCCGGCGAGCGTGGATCGACAGGCTTCTCATTGCGGATCAGCGGGAGCTCGAGGACACCCTGCCGCTCAGCGAGAATCCGTCGCAGAGCGACGAGATCGAGCCAGATGTTGTTGGTGTTGAAGTAGCGGTACCGCTCGACGTCTTGAAACGCGAGCGCATCGGCCTCCGAGCACTGCGCGGCCTCCCGGAGCAGAAGCTCACCGCCCTTCGAGCGGGCAAGGTGGCCGCCCTTGCGGTCGGCTTCCGTGCGATCGGCGACCTCCATGAGAAACGGCATGCGCCCGGTCGCGACGTGTCCGAGGAGCCGCGGATCGATCGACGCGCCGAGATTATCGGCGTTCGACACGAATGCAAGGTCGCGCCCCTCTGAGAGCAGCGTCTCGAGCATGCCACTCGTCTGTAGTGCCGTAAAAAGATCGCCGTGCCCGGGCGGATTCCACTCGAGCGCCGGGTTTGTCGGCCACTCGATCGGGCCGAGGCCGGTCGTTGCGATCTTGGGCACCCGGTGTTGTAGGAAGTCGAGCCGCCGGTCTCCCAGTTGCGGATACTGGCGGAGCGCAGCGCGAGAATCATCCTCCGTGCTGAAGCTGTTCATCAGGACGAGTCGCACGCCCTCACTGAGCGCGTGACGGGCAACGACGTCCAGAAAGGTCAGATCGCGCTTGACCGTAAGCAGCGATTTCGCTCGGGCCAGGCCCATGCTCGTTCCGAGCCCGCCGTTCAGCTTGATCATCACGCAACGTCCGAGAGCCTTTCGACCGGCGTCGGCAAGGCTTGGCGGCAACTCGTCGACGTCGGGAACAGCGTCCGCAGGCTCGAGCTCGGCCTCAGGAATCAGTCCGGTCTCGCCCGCGAGCAGCTGCGCGTAGAGGCGATCGAACGTCTCGATCGCCAACTCCGGCAGACCCGCTGACTCCATCCTCTCTCGAAACGCATCGAAGCCCACGTGTTGAGCGCCCTCCTTGCGACCGCCGCACCCGCACGCTAGCGGGCGACTGCGACGCGGGAGACTCCCCGCGGGAACGGCTAGCGTGTCGAGCGAGTGTTAGACGCCAGCCGACCGCCCCAGCAGTTACGGCAGCGGCGCAGCTACGCGAGCCGCTCGACACGCACCTGGCTCTGCTTCGCCACGGGCGTCAGCCTGCTCGCTCTCGTCTTGTCCGCCTGCGGATCCTCGTCGCAAGCACCGCCCGCCTCCGCGGAACCCGAGCTCACGGTAATGACGCAGAATCTGTTCATCGGCGCGGACGTCTCGCCAGTGCTCTCGACCTCGGACGCCTCAGAGGTGGCAGATCTGGCCGACGCGCTCCTCGCACAGGCGCAGGCGAGCGACGTCCCCGCGCGCGTCGCAGCGATCGCACGCATCGTGGCCGAGCACCAACCGGATGTGATCGGGCTGCAGGAGGCGGCGATCTGGAGAGTCCAGGCTCCGGCCGACGGCTCCGGAAGCCCTGCAGAAACCGTTGCCATCGACATCCTGGCCGAGCTTCTGGCCGCCTTCGAAGTGGAGGGTCTTGACTACACGCCCGCCGCCGTTCGTGAGGGGATAGATCTCGAGGTGTCAGGAACAACGCAGGACGTTCGGCTCACCGACCGGGAGGTCGTCCTCGTGCGAGATGGTCTTGCGATTGACTCCGCATTGACCGGCGACTTCGAATCCAACCTCACGCTCCCGTCGCCGCTCGGAGGCGAAGTGACCATCCTGCGTGGCTGGGCCGCCGTCGACGTGAGTCTCGGCGACCAGCCTGTCCGGGTTGTGACAACCCATATCGAGGTGGGCCCCTTCGCCGGAGTTCAGGAGGCGCAAGTCGCCGAAATCAGGGCTGGACCGGCGAACGTCGAGGGGCCGGTCGTGGTGCTTGGAGACATCAACGACGGGCCGACGGGCGACGCATACGAGGAGCTGCTCGGCGAGGAGCTGGAAGACGCCTGGCTCAGCAGCGAAGCGCCGGTGACGACTGACGGAGCGACCTGCTGCTACGACACGACGCTCCTGGGCGACAGCACCGAGCTCTCCGAGCGTATCGACATCGTCGCCGCTGGACAGGGAGCCCACACGCGTGCGGCCACACGCGTCGTCGACACGCCGGCAGATCGCACGAGCGACGGACGCTGGCCGTCAGACCACGCGGGCGTCGTCGTCACGCTCGGCGTTCCCTAGGGAAGCCTCGAGAACCAAACCAGCGAGCCGAGAGCCGCCGCTGCCGACAGGGCGAGGCCAAGGGCAACGAACCATAGGGCGAGCTCCTGCTGTTCGGTTTCGAGCTCGATCGCCGTACCGATGTTCTCGAACACATCACCGAGCTCGGCGCCGCTCGCAGCCTCGTAGAAAGCGCCGCCGCTGTTGTCGGCGATGCGGAAGAGGGCGTCGCGATTGACGGGTACCGGAATCGTGTCCCCCTGCACCTCGACGATCCCAGCGTCAGTGCCGTAGGCGATCGTCGAAATCTGCACACCGGTGGCTGCGGCAGCCCCAACGGCATCGTCGTTCTCGCGGCCGGCGGTGGTCTCACCGTCAGACATCACAACAAGCCGCCCAGGTGAAGGGGCCGGAGTCTCGGTCGCCTGACTCGATTCCGCCGCCGTAAGCTGCTTCTCGGCGTCCGAGAGAGACCCGAGTCCCAGGAAGATCGCGTCCCCGATCGCCGTTCCAGGGCCGAGTTCCAGCGACTCGATCGCAGTCTTCGTGCGCTCACGATCGGTGGTCGGCGACGACTCCAGCCGAGCCGTGCCGTCGAAGCCGATGATGCCGACCTCTACGTTCTCGGGCACGAGGTCGACGAAGTCCTGCGCCGCGTGCTGCGCCACCTCGAGCCGACTCGGAGCTACGTCCGTCGCCTGCATCGAGAGAGACGTGTCGATCGCAAGCACGATGGTCGCTTGCTCGGTCGCCTTCTCACGCGTTCGCGCCGGCTGGGCGAGAGCGACGATGAGAGCGGCAAGCGCAACCAGCGTGAAACCTGCGAGTAGATGGCGCCGCCACCCCGCCGTCTTGGGCGCTACCGACTTAAGAAGCTCGAGATTCGTGAACCGAAGCGCGTAGCGCGAGCTACGCAGCCTTAGCAGGACGTACGTCAGGGCGAGTACGCCAACGACGATCAGCAGCAACAACCGCTCAGGAGAGAGAAAGGTCATGCCGCAGGCCCCCGTCCGTTCGCCGCGACGCGGCGGCGTAGCGCGACGAAATCGACGATGTCGCGCACCCAGTCACGATCGGTTCGGAGTCGCAGATGGCTCGCGCCCGCGCCGACGATCGCACCGGCTATCTCTTCGCGTTGTGACGCAGCCGCGACGGCGTACTTCTCGCGCAGGCCACGATCAGCCGTGGCGACGTTCATCCGCTCGCCGCTCGCTGGATCGACGAACGCCACCTCGCCGACGTCCGGCAACTCGAGCTCTCGCGGGTCGAGCACTTCGACTGCCAGCACCTCGTGGCGCTGACTCAGCGCACGAAGCTCGCGCGCCCAGCAGCCACTGTCGAGGAAATCCGAGATCACGCACACGAGCCCCCGACGCCGCGCAACGCGGCCTACCGACCGGAGCCCGAGCGCCAGATCGCAACGGCCGCTTCCGTCGACTGGACGCAGTTCGGCCAGCTTCCGAATGACGCCGATCACGTGAGCGCGTCCGCCTCGAGGCGGCACGATCACATCGCCGGCCGGCTCTAGGACGACCGCTCCAAGTCTGCCTCCGCTCGTGGTCGCGAGAAAACCGACGGCGGCAGCGGCAGCCAGCGAGAGATCGCGCTTCTCGTAGAGCGCCGTGCCGAACGCGACACTCGGCGAGAGATCGATCGCAATGGTCGCCTCGAGCTCGCGCTCGACGATCGTATCGCGCACCTGAATCTCATCGGTACGCGCGGTCAGGCTCCAGTCGATCCGTCGTACGTCGTCTCCCGGCACGTAGCTACGAGCTTCGCCCACCTCCCAGCCGGGGCCTGGCAGCACGCCGAGGTAGTCGCCACGTAGGAGACCGTCCAGGCGGCGGGTTACCGACAGCTCGAGTCTTCGCGCGACCCTCTCGGCCTCGGGGACAGTGATGCGTTCGTCGGTCACGAGCTCGCCACGCGGTCATGCAGCTCGGAGGGCGTGACGCGTGGCGCCGGGACCTTCGAGAGCACCTCGAGGGCCAGCTCGCTGCCCGCGCGACCGTCCGCAAGAGCTTCATAGGAGAGCACCAGGCGATGATTCAAGACCTCGAAGCCGATGTCGAACACGTCCTGGGGCAACGCGTAGGCGCGCCCGCGAAGCAACGCGAGTGCGCGCGCGGCAGCAACGAGACCCAGGCTGGCTCGCGGACTCGCACCGTAGGCAAGCAGCCCGTCCAGTTGCGCGAGGCCGTAGTCGGTAGGCCGCCGCGTCGCGATCACGATCGACACCGCGTACTCGATCACCTGATGGTCGACGTAGACCGATCGGGCCCGTTGCTGGAGACGGCGGATATCCGCAAGCGTCAGAACCCGACGCGTCACCGGCGAATCCACTCCCATCCGCCGAACGATCTCGGCCTCTTCTGCCGCATCGGGATAGTCGACGAGCACACGCATCAGGAAACGGTCTCGCTGCGCTTCCGGAAGCTGGTAGACGCCTTCCGACTCGATTGGGTTTTGTGTGGCGAGCACCAGGAAAGGGTCTGGCGCTGGGTAGGTTGTCCCGCCGATCGAGACCTGGCGCTCCGCCATGACTTCCAGCAGAGCGGACTGCACCTTGGCTGGGGCTCGGTTGATCTCGTCAGCGAGCACGATGTTCGCGTGCACGGGTCCGAGCTCCACGTCGAAGCTCTCGATCGATCCTCTGTAGATGCGTGTTCCGACGATGTCCGAGGGGATGAGGTCGGGTGTCATCTGGATGCGTGAGAACGTGCCGCCGATCGCTTTCGCCAGCGTCTCGATAGTCAGGGTCTTTGCGAGCCCGGGCACGCCTTCGATCAGGCAGTGGCCACCCGCGAGCAGCGACGCGAGCACTCGCTCGAGCAGGCGGTTCTGTCCGACAATCGTGGCTCGAAGCTCGAACAGGAGACTCTCTAGCAGCGCTGCGTCGTCCTCTGCTGTGACGCCGGCAGCGGCGATTTCCTCGTCTGGTACGGCGCCGACTGAAGCCGGCTCGACTGAACTCATCAACTCATCACCTCTCGCCCATCGACGGGTCGTTGCTCGGACACATCTGTGACAGTACGAGCGAGCGCGTGAGCGTGCCGTTAAGGCAGGGCCGATCCCTGTTAAGAGCGGTCCGAGGTGTTAATTCGAGACCGAGCCCGCGTTAAGCGCGGGCAGAGGTCAGGCGACGGCCAGCGCGTCTTCGCCTGAGACGCGAACGCGCACGCGGCTCGCGGCGCCGTTCTGCTGGTGGCCGCTGACGGCTTCCCGTGTCCTCTGGAGGTGTCGATGCGAGGGGCAATAGTCCTCGCCCGTAACCGGTGGACGCCGACATGCGCCGCCATCCCGCGTCGACGCGAGGCACCGACCGTTGAGGAGTTCCTGACAATCGGGCGACTCGAGAAACTCGACCGTCGCGCCGACTGTCTCATTGACAACAACCACCACGGAAGGCAGCGATGCCATCGGAAAACAGTGACGGATCTGGCGGAGTAGGAGCCGCTCGGGCCCCTGCACGTTCCGATCGACAACCAGCCGTTCGAAAGACTCCTCGATCGATCGGCGAACCCAGAACTCGTAGTCTTGAGCGCCCGCGTCGCTGTCGAGCTTCCCCTGAAGTGTCTGGAAAAGAATGCGCGCATAAAGAGAGACGCGCTCCGTTATACGTGAATCGATGGCCCTATCTCGCACCAAGTGCTCCTTCCTCGACTGCCCGAGGACGAGTTTATCTTGATGTCAAAATGAATTCAACCCCATTTTCAAGGCGGCCACGGTTCGAGTCTCTGGCTCGCGGAGAACGCGCTTATACTCGCCCCGGTGTCGACCCCACCTGATCGCGTCGACGGACTGCTTGCGCAGTGGGCTGACCAGCGCCCTGAACTCGAGGTTGCGCCGCTCGAGGTGGTCGCACGGATCGCGCGGGTCTCGCACCATCTCGACCGGGTGGTCGACACTTTCCTGGCGCAAATAGAGCTCAAGTGGTGGGAGGTCGACGTCCTCGGCGCGCTACGGCGGGCGGGGCCGCCGTTCCGCCTATCGCCCGGAGAGCTGAGCGATCGCCTGCTCGTGACCAGCGGCACGATGACGACGAGGGTCGACCGCCTCGAGCAGCGCGGGTTCGTAGCGCGGGAACCGGCCGCTCATGACGGTCGCAGCGTCGTGGTGTCGCTGACGGCGACTGGACGTGACGCGATCGACACTGCCATGGAACCGCATCTCGCCAACCTCAAGCACGCGCTTGAGCCACTTTCCCTTAACCGTCAGAAGGAGCTCGCCGACGTGCTCCGCGCCTGGCTGCTCGCCCTGGAAGGCCGGGCGCCCGACGAGCTGCTACCTCCCGGCTAGAGGGACGGAGCCGCGACGTCGCGCTGGAGCTCCCGCTCCACGTCAGCATCGTGCTCACCCAGGCCCGGTGCCGGGCCCAGAGGTCCCTGATCGACGAAAGAAGTCCACGGCGTGCCTGGAACACGAAGCGGTCCGACTCGCGGCTCGTCGAGCTCCACGAAGAATCCCCGTTCCAGAAGCTGCTCGAGCTCGAGGACCTCGAGCGCGTCGTAGACGAGCCCTACGGGCACGCCCTTCTCGAGCATCGGCTCGAGCGTCTCTGCGACCGTGAGCTTCGAGAAAGACCTCGCCGCGAGCGCGTCCACCTCGTCGGCGTGCTCCAGGCGCTCGACGTAGCTCTCCCACCGAGGCTCGCGCGCCCACTCCGGGTCGCCCATGATCTCCCGCACGGCCTCCCACATGCGAGGCTGCGGACAGGTCCCTACGAAGAGCCACTTCCCGTCGGCGAGCCGCTGCATGCCGACTCCATGCGCGGCCGGATGTCGGGTGCCGATGCGTCCTCGGACGTGGTCGTTGAGCTGATACTCGGTCACGGCCGACTCGACGATTGAGGCGGCCGCCTCCTCCAGTGACACGTCAACGCGTTGGCCTTCACCGACGCGGTCTCGGTGGTGAAGCGCGATCAGAGCGCCTGCCACGGCCTGCAGGCCCGCGAGGTGCGAGCACTGGTCAGAGCCCACCTGGAGGGGTGGCCGATCCGCTTCACCGGTCACGTATGCCATGCCGCCGGACGCCCAGCAGACGAGGTCGGTGCCCTTCCAGCTTGCCCGGGGCCCGGTCTGCCCGAACGGTGTGATCGAGACGACGAGGAGGTCGCGTCGCTGCTCCCAGGGATCGCCGACGAGCTCGTTGAGCCGACCCGGGTCGAGATCCTCGATCACCAGATCGGCGGTCGCGATCAGCTGCGAGAGCCGTTGGCAGTGTGCATCACTCGTGAGATCGAGCCGGACACCGCGCTTGCCAGCGTTCAGACTGAGAAACGCGGGTGCGGTCGCTCCGGGACCAGCGTCTGCGGTGAGGGGCCTCGATCGGAGCGGATCGCCTTCGCCAAACTCGACCTTGATCACCCGAGCGCCGAGGCCGGCCAGAAGCTTGCCCGCATACGGTCCGGCAACGTTCGAGGCGAGCTCGACCACGATAACGTCATCGAGTGGCCGGTAGCCGCGCCCGCCGGAATCCTCGCCGACGCCTCCCGACGCCGCTTCGGCGCCAAGCTCGCGGGAAGCCTCGATCGCACCGAGCTCGGCCCTGATCGCGTCCGAGTGCTGACCGAGCAAGGGAGGCTGGACGCGCACGCGTGCGGGCGTTTCGGATAGAACCGCCATCGGACCCGCCGTGTCGACGGCGCCGACCTTCGGGTGCTCAACGGGAATCCAGAACCCTCTGGCCCGAAGATGCTCATCATCGAACAGATCGGCGATCGTCGCGACCCGCGCCGCCGCGACACCGCGCGCCTGCAAGTCGACGGCAAGCGCCTCAGCCTCGAGCCGGCGCGTCACGTCTGCAAGCGCATCGTCGAGCTCGTTGTGTCTCTCGAGGCGCGAGGGCGCCTCCACGAAGCAGTCTCGGTCGAGCGACGCGGGGCGGTCCAGTGTCTCCAGGAGCGCTTGCCACCCGTTGTCGGTAGCGCAATCGATCGCGATCCAACGGTCCTCGCCGGCACAGGGGTAGATGCCGTGCGGCGACTTGTGAGCGCTTGTGTTGCCGCGCGCACGCGGCGCCTCTCCGGTCAGCTGAGCCGCGACGAGCGGCTCCGAGAGCTGACCTGTCGTGATCTCGAGCATCGACATGTCGAGCCACCGCCCGCGCCCGCTCCTCCGTCGCTCGCGCAGCGCCGCGACAACGGCGGCAGCGCCAGCAATCCCCGAGAGCGGATCCGGGTAGGAGACACCCGGCTTCAGTGGCGGGCCGTCCTCGTATCCCGTGATCGACATCAGCCCCGAGATCGCCTCGATCTGCTGGCCGAATGCGGGAGCGCGGCAGAGTGGACCCGTCGTCCCGAAGCCCGAGAGCGAGAGCATCACGATCTCTGGGTTGTCAAGACGAAGGGTCTCGTAGTCGAGGCCCAGGCGCGCCATCACGCCGGGAGCGAAGTTCTCGACGACGACGTCGCAGGTCGCCGCAAGCCGCCGCGCCAGAGCGACGTCCTCTTCCTCCCGCAGGTGGAGCCGCACCGAGCGCTTGTTTCGATTCCACTCGACGAAGTAGCCCGATACGTCGAGGTCAGACTCGTCGCCTACGTACGGGCCGACCCGGCGACCGAGGTCAGGGCGAGTCTCTGACTCCACCTTGAGCACGTCCGCGCCGAAATCGCCGAGCAGTCGCGCGCAGGTCGGACCCGCCCAGGCTTGCGTAAAGTCGAGCACGCGGATCCCCGCGAGTGCATCCGCCATCGTGCGCATGTTGACAGGCGCCCGTTGGTCCCGCCGTCACGCTGCACCGCCTGAGGCGCTACGGACGACCGCACGCTCCGCGGCGGCGCGGAACGCCACGCCGAGCCCGGCGCTAGTGCAG
>JAUVPB010000098.1 GCA_030598925.1 Actinomycetes bacterium | reverse complement strand
TACCACCTCCGATATCGAGAATCGTCGCACCCTCGACACCGGCCGAGTTCAGCGCCTCGAGCAGTGAGCGTGTTGCGCGTTGGGGCCCCTTCTTGCGGTAGCGGCGCAGCTCGCGACGAGCCAATCGAGTCGAGAAGACTCGATCGGAACCCGCACAGCAAGAGCAACCCACATCCGCACGGTAGCCAAGGCGCACGCCCGGGTCGCGGCGGCGACGCCGTGCCGTAGCTGCCAACTCCCGGGCATGGAAGCCGCGCCCCGCTCAGATCACCAGGGGTGGTCGGTGCCGTCCCAGCGTAGGAACCTACCGGTGTCGTCGATCGTGAGCCCGCTCACGGTGCCGACGATCGCGGCGGCTGCCTCATCCGGGCCGAGGGCGGCCGAGGAACCTCCCATGTCGGTGCGCACCCAACCCGGGTGGAGCGCCACGACGACGATGCCCTTGGGCCTGAGAACGCCGGCCGTTCGCACTGTCACGGCGTTCAGGGCCGCCTTCGAGGCGTTGTAGCCCATATCCCTGCCGTGCTCGGCGCCGTACCACATCGATCCCAGCTGACTCGTGATGTTCACGACCTTGGCTCCCGGCGCCGCCTCGAGCCGCGGCAGCAGCGCGCGTGTCAGCAACATCGGGCCGACCGCGTTCACGCGCGTCTGCGCGAGGAAGTTGTCTGGTGACAGCTTGAGCGGCCCTCGCTCGTCACCGTGGGCGCCGAGAACTCGAGCGTCGATCGCAGCGTTGTTCACCAACACGTCGACCGGACGCTCGATTGAAGCCGCGAACACTTTGATCGACGCCTCGTCGCCGATGTCCAGCGGCGGATGCACCTGAGACCCGCACGCCGATCCGCTCCGGGCCGCGGCGAGCACGTCAGCTCCGGCGGCCTCGAACTGCTCGGCAAGACTGACCCCCAGACCACGTCTTGCTCCCGTAACTACCACGTAGGTCACCGCGGCATCGTAAGCCCGCCGCTCGGCGTCCGGGCTCGCGATAGCCGGAGCGCGGTACTCCGTCGAAGCGTGGCGCGCCGGACAGCCTAGCGGCGGCCCGTTGCCAAAGCAGCCTGGCACCATCGGCGGATGACCGCGATCGGTTTCGCCTGTATGAACGCCGTGTTTGCAGGCCTGTTTACGGTGCTGCTACGGCTGGCGTTACGCAAGGTGCCGGACGCGGAGGTAGCGACCTTCGTCATCGCGGTCGTCGGAGCTGTGATCGCGACGGTCGCCGCAGTCATCTTCGGCGCGTCCCTGGCGGAGATCAGCCTGAGCGAGCTCTGGCCGTTCATCGTCGTCGGTGCTGCGGCACCCGGCCTGGGCCAGCTTCTCTACGTCCACGCCGTCCGAACTGCAGGCGCGTCGCGGCCGGCGATCGTGGTTGCGGTCGCTCCGCTCCTGTCAGCGCTGCTCGCAGTCGTGTTCCTGAACGAGTCGCTCGGACTCGCCATCGGCCTCGGCACGATCCTGATCGTCGCCGGTGGGGCAGCGATCGGCTGGGAAGGCGCGCGGCCCGCCGAGTTCAAGCTCATCGGCATCGTCCTCGCGCTGGTATCCGCCGTGTTCTTCAGCGCACGCGACGTGATCGTGCGCTGGGCGAGCGATGAGACGATCGTGTCGCCACAGGTTGCGATGGCGACGGCGTTCATCGCCGCCGCGATCGCCGTAGGCATCTACCTGGTTGTGACGAGGGGAGCCGTACGCGCCGCAACGCGCGTGGGCACCACGTTTCCGAACTTCCTCCTCGGCGGCGTGGTTCTCGGAATCGGGCAGATCGCGATCTTCGAGGCGCTCGCGCGCGGCCCCGTCACGATTGTCGCTCCCCTGATCGGAACGCACGCACTCTGGGCCGTGATCTTCTCCGTTGTGCTCTTGCGACGTTTCGAAGCCGTGAGTCGACGCATCGTGCTCGCTGCCGTGCTCGCCGTGTCCGGCGGGATTCTGATCGGCGTCTTCCGGAGCCCGGTCGAGGACGCGTCAGTTCGCCCCGGCGGGGGCGACGTTGCGATAGCGGTACTGGAAGAGCCCGTACCCGATGGCGCCAGCGGGCAGCGGCAGCCAAAACGAGGCGAGTCGGTACATGAGCGTCGCGACGGCTGCGTCGCCCGCGCCGACGCCAGCAAGCACGAGCATGGCCGTAAGGCCGGCCTCGACAAACCCCAGCCCACCCGGCGTGATCGGGATCATTCCCAGCAGCTGCGCGGTGACGTAGGCCAGCAAGACGACCCACACGTCAGCGTCGACGCCGAGCGCCAGCAGTGCCGCGATCAACGTCAGGTAGTCGAACGCCCACTTGCCTGAGACGGTGCCAAGCGCCTCCCACCAGCGCCTCCCGAAGGTCGCGCGAATGAAATCGCGCTCGTGAATGAGCGTGCCCGGTAGGTCGACGACGGGCTCGGCTTTGCGACGGACCCCGTTCAGCAGCCACTGGATACCACGGCCCGCCAACTCGAGCGGCCGATCCCAGATGAAGAACACGACTCCGGCGATCGCCATCAGGAGGAAGACACCGACGCCCGTGCCGGCCGCGATCGCCAGGCTGTCATGCACATCCGCGCCACCGAGAATCGCCGGTAGCGAGAGGATGGGCATTGCGATCACCGTGGCGAACAGGAGCAGCGTGACAGCCAGCAAGGCAGACGCAACCCGCGCGGTCGGAACACCGGCCTGCGCGTGCATTCGGTACTGAAGCGCGGCCGCGGTCGCAGCGCCGCCTGGAACGACCCGACCGAGCGCGTTTCCCGCCAGCTGGGAGGTGGCGACGGCGAAGATCTTGTCCGTACCTAGAGCGACGCGCTGCAGGTGCCAGATGCACCCAAAACTCGCTGCCTGAAACGCGATCATCGCCACCAGCCACTCCGGCGCGACCGTCGTGACCTGGCGCCACGAGGAGAAGACCTCGAGCAGGCTTGGAGCGAGACCGTACAAGGAGATCGCCGTGATGAGCAGCAGCAGGCCGCGCCAGAAGAGCCGCCGGCGAAGGCTCGGGCCCTCCTGTTCTGCGTCGGTCGACTCGGCAGCCGCGTCTACGTGTGTCGAGTCGTTCGTCTCGTCCATGCTCGCTGCCCCGCGGCTGATGCCGGCGCGGCCCCCCTCGAACCACGATCGACGACGGGTCGCGCGGGCCCACGATATCGGTCGAGGCGCTACGACTTGTCGACTAGCTCGCGGCTTCGCCCGAGTCGGGAGCTCTGCGAGTGTCCGGGCGAACGAACGCCGTCCAGGGCACCTCGCGCCCGAGCTGCCCTTCCCGCATCGCCGGAGGCTCCGGCAACTGGATGATCTCGCAATCCGCGAGCCCGCTCGCGTCGCCTCCGTGCTCCCGCAGCCACGACAGGAGCATCCCTTCGACCTGAGCCCGCCCGTAAATGACGCCGCGCCGCTTGCCCCCAAGCGTGATATCGAACGCCGCACTGGCCGGAATGTCGTAGTCAGCCATCGTGGTCTCCTTGTCGCCCCAACCGGTGCGCGACGACTCTAGTCGATTCACGATCGACAGGACATGACTTTCGTCATGATGGACGACCGCCGATCCGACGCCGAGCGGCCCGCCATCACGCTCGACGGCTCGCCGAGGAGACGGCGCTCGTGCATCCGCCAGCTGACGGCTGACGTCACCTGGCTAGCCCGTGTCGCCGCTCGCCGCCGCCGCGGCCCGCCTTCGCTGCAACCGAAGCACCGCCCGCGTCTCGTTCGCGTTAAGCAAGAGCATGCCAAAGCCTACGACGGCGGCAAACGCGACGGGCTTCAGAATGTCTACCGCGGCAAGACCGATCAGCAGACCGGCCAGCGCGAGACGAAGCGAGATGAACCAGCGGCCCGTGCGCCTTAGGCGGAAGCCGAGGTTCGCAACGTTGACGGCCGTCATCCCGAACAGGAAGGCTGCGATACCGCCGGCCACGATCGCCGAGCCAGGCAGCGCGCCATCGGATCCGTGCAGGGTCGCGCCCTCCTCTCCGGCTGCGAGGAGGGCTTCTTCGACACCGGCCGCCGCCTGTTCGATCAGGAGCTCCGTCCCGACGCCTATGGCTGCGATGCCTGCGAAGATCACGAAGTGGGCGTATCCCCATACGAACGCGCTCCCGAGCCCCCCAGTCAGCGCGTCGCGACCGGAGCGGTCGAAGTAGGTCCACCAGATCGAGACGGCCGCGAGAAACACGAGCGACGCCGTCAACATCGAGCTCGCCGTCCACCCAACCTCGGCGACGCCGACGCTCACCGCCAGCACCGACTCGCCAAGCACGATGATCGTGAACAGGCCGTAGCGCTCGCGAATGTGATCGAGGTGAAAGAGCTCCGTCGGAGTCACCAGGCCGCCGTGGGCGGGCGCCATCCCGTAGCTCTGCCGGACCTTGTCGCGCTCCGAGAGCTCCTGGTGCCACTGTGCGGCGCGATCGAGCGGTCGCAGAGCGAGATACGGCGTCGCCAGCTCGATGAGCAGCCCCACCGCCCAGAGCGCATAGCGGACTTCGTCGTCGAACGCGAAGGACACGATCCACGGAACGAGCCCGAGCGAGCTCCCGATGATCGTCCGGTTCGTGAAGCCGACGATCGAGCTCTCGACCCTGTCCTCATCATGGTGGCGGGCGTGTAACCGAGCCCGGACGAAGAGCAGCAGGTTCAGCGACCGCAGAGTGACGTAGGCGACGCCGAACGCGAGCGAGTCACCCCGAGCCGCCGCTTCAACGGAGGTAGCCAACCAGATGACGGCGAGCATCCCGGCGAAGACCACCGCGCGGTAGATGACGTCGTCGTTGTCGAACGTGTTCGCATACCAGGTGAAGCCCATCCACGCCCACCAGATCGGTACGAAGAGCGCGACGTATATCAGCGCGCCTTCCCACGTGGGATCGCTGTGAAACGCGCGGGCCAGGGCAGCGATCGCGACCACGAAGCAGAGATCGAAGAAGAGCTCCAGCCACGTCGCCGAGCGGTGGCCCTCATCGATGATGCGCGCTGTCTGGCGCCTGAGGGCGGCGCGGGGGAGCTGCGGTGTCGTCGGCTGACTCTGGCTACTCACGCGCCGCATTCAATCAAGTCGACGGGTCGGCGCTCGGCCGCCCGTCGCGAGCTCTGGATCCGACGTCAGTCCGCCGACGGGGCCACCGTGGTCCCGGCCGAGCTAGGTCTGCATGCGTCGTGCGGCCTCTACGCGCAGGCCAGCCGTGCCAACCGCTTCAATCGGCAGGTCGCGGACCGCGAAGAAGATCGCCTCCGAGAAGGTCGGGTAGGCCTGGATCGTGTCGCGGAGCACATCGACGGATATCTTCGCCTTGATTGCGAGATTCACCTGGCCGATCCACTCGCCCGCCTCCGGGCCGACGGCGACGGCTCCGACCAACACCCGCCGGGCGGGGTCGGCGTAGACGGCCAGGAAGCCCGGACGCTTCGGGCGCTCATGCGCGGCGGCCCTTGCGGTCGCATTGACCTTCCAGGTCGAGGACACCAGGTCGTCACCCTCCGTGCGTCCCGCGACGGCGACCTGCGGGTCGGTATAGGCGACAGACGGCACGGCACTGTGGTCGGCACGAGCATTGCCACCCGCTACGTTGATTGCGGCGATTCGCGCCTGATACTTCCCCCCGTGAGTCAGCAGGCCAATACCGTTGACGTCGCCGATCGCCCAGACGCCCTCGCCTGCTCGCATCGTGTCGTCGACCGTGATTCCTGTCCGTGTCGCCTCGACGTCCGCGAGCTGCTCGAGCCCGAGCCCGAGGATGTTGGGTGTGCGTCCCGTGGCGACGAGCAGCCGATCGACCTCCACGACGCCACTGTCCTCGAGGCTTATTTGTATGCCGGCCGCGCTCTGCTCGACACCGGCCGCTCTGGCGCCCACTCGCACGTCGATGCCATCGTTTCCCAAAGCCTCGGCCATCGCCGTGCCGGCAGCTTCGGGCAGCCTTGGCAGGACGCGCGTCTCAGCCTCGATCAGCGTCACGGCCGACCCCATCCGCTGGAAGAACTGTCCGAGCTCGAGGCCGACGACGCCGCCTCCTAGCACGGCCAAACGCTCGGGTATCTCACGGGTCTGCGTCGCCTCGCGGTTCGTCCAGTACTCAACATCGGCCAAGCCGGGAATCGGCGGGATCGCTGCACTCGTGCCGGTCGCGAACACGAGATGGTCGTAGCGAAGCATGTCGCCGTCGACCGCGACGACACCCGGCGCGAGAACTTGCCCGTCGCCCCGCACGAGCCGGACGTCGAGGTTCTCGATCCAGCGGACCTGCGAGGAGTCGTCCAGCTCGTCGGTGACCTGATCGCGCCACCAGAACACGCGCTCGACGTCGAGCTCTCCGGTGAGAGCCTCGGCGGCCCCCGGGGCGATGCGGGCCGCCGCGACGATCTCGGCCGGCCGAAGCAGCGCCTTCGATGGCATGCACGCAAAGTAGGAGCACTCGCCGCCAAGCAGCTCGCGCTCGACGATCGTGATCCCGACGTCCGAGTCGAGACGTCGGAGCGCGGCGGCGAACGCCTCGCCCGTCGAGCCACCACCGAGGATGACGACCTCAGCGCGTCGCTCGGTTGTGCGCATCTGGGCTGCGTCGGGTGCATACGTCTGCGTCATCTGCTCATCACCTCGAGTTGGTTGGGCTTCGCTTATGACCCCGGGCCCTGTCTTGGGGATTCACTGGAACGCGGCGGCCCGATCTCCAAACCAGCGTCGAGGTGGCTCTCGCTGGGCGACCGTGTCGGTCGCGGCCGTTTCGCGTTGCTCAGCTAGCGCTTGCGCGCGACGCCAGCGACTTCGGCAGCTGTCGCTACGGCCTTGGCGGCGGCTGGCAGGACGCCACGGTTGAAGACGCTCGGCACGATGTAGTCGGGTGCGAGGTCGTCGCCGACGACGGCGGCCAGCGCGTTGCCGGCGGCGACCTTCATCTCCTCTGTGATCTCGCGCGCGCGCACGTCAAGCGCGCCACGAAATACACCCGGAAACGCCAGCACGTTGGTTGGCGGGCGATGTCGGTTCGCTAAGAAATCCGATCAACGGGTTAAGAGGTGTTGAGAACTGTGCGCACCCCGCCGGAGAACCGCGGATTCGCACCAGCCTGCTTGGGCGGAAGCGTTGGAGCGCCGCCAAAGGGTTGTGTGAATCGCTGGCGGCTACAGCTCGGTCACAAGCACCAGAGACGACTGACGACTCAACGACGTGGGAAAGCCAGGTATCTGATGACACGATCACTCAATCGCAGCGTATTGCTAGCCGGCGCAACAATCGGCGTCGTCGCCGGCCTCACGCTGGCGGCGTTGCGTGGCTCAGACGCCGGACCGCTGGCGACTGCGAGCGCGTTGCGGGGCTCCGAGGCTTCGACCGTGATCGACGGATCGGCGGATGGCGCGAGCATCTTCGCCCGCATCCCCGACACGGTCGAGCGGGTTCAGCCATCGATCGTGAGTGTTCTCGTCCGCACAGACGAGGGTTTCTCAGAGGGATCCGGGGTGGTCTGGAATACGGAGGCGGGCCAGATCATCACCAACAATCATGTGGTTGTCGACGCGCTGGAGGTCGAGGTCGCGCTCTCATCTGGAGAGCGCCTGCCCGCGACCGTCCGTGCGACCGATCCGTTGACGGACCTCGCCGTCATCGAGGTCGATCGGTCTGACCTGCCAGCCGCGACGTTCGGCGACGGACTGCCACGGGTAGGCGAGCTTGCGATAGCCCTCGGCAACGCGCTCGGATTCGAGAACTCGGTCACGGCCGGCATCGTGTCGGGCCTGCACCGTGCGGTTCCACAGGGCGGTATCTCCTTGATCGATCTTGTGCAGACCGACGCGCCGATCTCTCCGGGGACCTCCGGAGGAGCGCTCGTTGACGTCGACGGCACTGTCATCGGCATCAACGTCGCAGCAATCCCGCCGACGGCCGACACACGCGCCTCTTCGATCGGGTTCGCCATTCCTGCACCAACCGTGAAGCGTGTTGTGAACGAGCTGGTCACGAAGGGCGTCGCCGAGCACGCGTTCCTCGGGATCCAGCCGGCGAACGCAACTCCGGACATGCTCGAACGATTTGGCCTGACGCAAACCGAAGGCGTGGTTGCCATGAGCATCATCGAGGGCGGCGCCGGCGAACGCGCAGGCCTCCAGGCTGGCGACCTGATCGTCTCGTTCGACGGGCAGCCAGTTCGCATCGTCGAGGACCTCCTCACTCGACTACGAAACTACGCGCCAGGCGACACCGTGACACTCGAAATCCTCCGTGGCACCGAGACGTTGGACGTCACCGTCGTTCTGGCGGGAAACGGAGGAATGTAGAAGTGACCGACACCCAGCAACCCACGCGTGGCGGCCGAGCGCGTCGCAAGGTCGTACTGACGAGCATCGTCGGAGTCGCCGCAGCCGTAGCGATCGGCGTCACTGCAACCCGCGGCGGCGACAGCGCGACCGTGACCCGAATGGCCGACCGCACGCCTGTCGCATCGGCGTCCGAGCCCGCCGTCGAAGACGAGCTGCGCGTCTCGACGGCCGGTTGGAGCACCGACTTCACCAAACACTCCGTTCCGCTTGGCGAGTTCTTCGGTGGCGGCCCCGGCAAGGACGGCATCCCCGCCATCGACGATCCCGTGTTCGCCACGACGGCCGAGTCCGCTGAATACCTCGAGGCCCGTGAGCCCGTGATCCTCGTCGAGCTGAACGGCGAGGCGCGTATCTATCCGATTCAGGTGTTGATCTGGCACGAGATCGTCAACGACACCCTGGGGGGAACGCCGATTGCCGTGACGTTCTGCCCGCTCTGCAACACGGCGCTGGTCTTCGAACGCACGCTCGACGGACAGCTGCTCGACTTCGGCACGAGCGGGAATCTCCGCAACTCAGACCTCGTCATGTTCGACCGGCAGACCGAGACGTGGTGGCAGCAGTTCGGCGGCGACGGCGTCGTCGGCGAGCTCACAGGCAAGAAGCTCACCCCGGTTCCCGCGCAGCTGACTGCCTGGGAAGACGCGCGCGCCACGCATCCGGACGCCGATGTCCTCTCACGTGACACAGGCTTCTCGCGGCCCTACGGCCAGAACCCCTACGTCGGCTACGACGACATTGACCGGCCACCCTTCTTCCCCGTCGAGAACGAGGACGACCGGTTGAATCCGAAGGACCGCGTCGTGTTCATCGAGCACGAGGGAGAGGCAGTGGCAGTTCCACTCACTGCGCTTGAAGTGGCTGGCGAGATCGAGCTGGCCGTCGGAGGACGCGACATCGTGGTCGGCTTCGAGGAAGGCGTGCGCTCCGCGCTAGACGGCGCCGAGATCGGCTCGAGCCGCGACGTCGGTTCGGCCACCGCGCGCGACGCAAGCACCGGCGAGCTCGTGCCGTTCGACACGCCCTTCTGGTTCGCGGTAGGCGCGTTCGCCCCGGACGCGAGAATCGTCGAGAACTAGCCAGACCCGCGAGGCAACGCGCTCGCGACACGGCCGCCCCCCTCGTCAGGGGCGGCCGACTCGTTGAACGGGCGAACGGGGAGCTCCAGGCGGTTTGGACCTCAGTACCCCTGTCTCCACGTAGCGCTTGCACG
>JAUVPB010000178.1 GCA_030598925.1 Actinomycetes bacterium | reverse complement strand
TGCGAGGCCTTCCGCTTAAGCGCCTAACCAGAAGCCGAGCCGGACTGCTTCCTGAGCCACGTGGCCGCCAACAGCATCGCGAGCGCGAGAAGTACGAGGTTGCGCACAAACACGAAGATCGCCTCGTTCCCGTCGAGAGCGACGAGCTCCCAATAGCGCTTGGGAAACCAGGTCTGGGTGAGAATCAACGCGGCGGCGATCAGGCCTAGCGAGAGCACGCGCCACCGACCGAGCACGAGCGGAACGATCGCCGCGAGCCAGATCATGAACTGCGGAGAGATGACCTTGCCAAGAGCGACGAATGCCGTCAGGGTCGCGGCCACCGCGCCGAGGAGGACGACGGGGTTCGCGCCCCGCGCGCCAAGCCTCGCAAACAGCACCCACGCGGCCACGACGGCGAGAAGCTGAACAACCGTGGTGAACGTCGCGATGAAATCGGGTGTATTCCCGACGAGGTTCTGCGAGCCGAAGCTCGCCTCCACGCGGCTCGCGTAGAGGCCAGCGAGGTCGAGGACCTCGAAGACAGACGCTCCGAGGCTCTCGATCTGGAGTGGTCGCCCAGTCTGTCGGCGTAGAGCGTCCAGAAGCCCGTCAGGCGAGACGATGAGGAAAGGGCCGACTATCGCCCCGAGCACGAGCGCGAACGCGAGCGCCGAGCCTGCGGCCGCCCGAGCACCGAAGCGCCGCCAGACGTGAATGAGCAGTAGAGGTAACGCGATGAGCGCGTAGAGCTTCGCGCTCGCCGCGGCCGCAAGGAGGCCGAGGCCGAGCCGCGGTCGTTGGTGGACGACCGCGAGCAGCGCGAGCGCAAGCAACACGGCCGGCCAGTAGTCGTACCGAGTCAGCACCACTGTCCCGAGCAGGAGCGGCACGAGCGCGACCAGGACTGTGGCGGTTACCGCCTGCGCGCGGGACCCATCGACGCGCGCCACGATCAATGCTACGACGACAACGAGCAACGCGCCCAGGGTGCCGTGGATCGCGTCGAACGCGGACCCGTAGTGCTCCGCGCCCGCGAAAGCTGGAAGCAGGAACATCGGTAGGGCGCCAGGCGGATACTCGAGCCCGAAGTCTCGATACGGCACAGCTCCGTCGAGCATCAAGCGTCCGTAGCCCTCGTATACCGGCGTGTCGATGAGCTGACCGGAAGCGAAGACGTCGAGATGGAGAAGGGCCCAGGCCGCGGCGAACGTGACGATCCCGAGCAGCCATGGCGCGGCAGGCGGGAGGAACTCGGCCCGATCAGCCAGGCTGACCTTCGCTCTCATGCGGCCGCGTCTCGCGCCGGGTCCCGCTCCTGGATCGCGTTCGCGGCCGGCGGTGCGCCCATGTCTTCGACCTGCCGCGCGTCCAGGTCCTCGGCCGTCTGCTCACCCATGAACAGGGCGAACAGCACGAACGGCAGGAACCACACGATGTAGAGGTAGAACCAGTGTGTCAACGTGAGTTCGAAGGCGATCAACAGGGCTGCCGTGAGGGCAGCGAGGGTCGTGATCGAGCGGTAGCGGGGAACGAACGCGGCCGTGACTGCGCCGACGACGACGAGCGCCTGCAACGCCGTCTGCACGACGCCGAGATCGAGGTAGCCGTAGCGGCCCCAGTTCCAGAGCGAGAATGGACTGTGCCGGCCCAGCTGCCAGTCGATCGTGCGCTCCCAGAAGGCGCGGGCGGCCTTTCCAAGATCCGGTTCGAGCAGCAGCACCCAGAACGCCAGCGCGGTCGCACAAAGGAACCCACCGACGAACAGGAGCGGGCTCCGCAGCCGGCGTAGCGACAGGGCGTCTGGGAACGCGAGCCAGAGCGGAGCCACGACTAGGGGCGCGAACTTCGTCCAGGCGGCAAGTCCGACCATGAAGCCTCGTAGGGGAGCGGACGTGGCCGCCCAGAACCCGAGTACGAGAGCCGCCGGCACCAGCGCGTCGTTCGCGTTCGTACTCGACGCGTACTGCGTGAACGGAAAGGCCGCCCAGGCAAATACGAGAACGGCGGCAAGACGAGCCCGACCGTACCTCCACCCGACGAGGATCAGACCCATGATCACGAGGAGATCGACGGCGAGCGCGGTGAAGTGTGCGGCAGGCAGATCGTCCCACTTGCCGGACCAGCCAAGGGTCAGATAGCCGGGAACGTACGCGAGGTACGTCACGGGTCCATATGTGTCTCCGCGTGCGTTGCTCGATTCGCAGCGTCCGTTGTCTTGAACGCGTTCGCGAACGACACCCTCTGAGTCGGGCTCTCCGCACTCCTCGCCCTCTCGCACCGGAAAGTGTCCGTACGGGCTCCGGCCCTCGCTCGCAATGCGCTGCGCGCCGATGACGCTCGCGTACCCGACGTCGATCACGTTCGAATGCTCGATGTTCAGGCCGACGCGAAACCCGATGGTCAGCGTCGCAGCCGCAATGAGCAGCCACGTGGGCCACAGCACGCGGCGGGCGCCACCGGCCGGCCGGCCCTGGCGCGCAATCCAGAGCATTCGCGCCAGGAGGTACACGAGCGGTGGATAGGCGAGCGGAACAGACGTGAAGATCTCGCCGCGGTTGAAGAACCAGAGGGAGGCTGTAAACGAGAGGAGCACGAGTAGGTCGAGGTTGTGAAGACTTCGAATTCGCCGGACGTCCACGAGGCCAATCAGGAAGAGCGCGCAGAAGCCGAACCACAACGCTGGGTCGTTGAGCTTGCGACCGAAGGCTCCGTCGCGCCCGCGAGCCATCGTCCAGCTCACCTGCGGCCCGGTCCAGGCTGCGGTGACCTCACCCGTTGCGTCGAGCAGACGAACGAGCGCCACCTGGCCCGCCTCATCGTCGGCCCATACCTTCACCGTCCAGAGACGCTGATCGGACTCGAACGTGGCCTGCGTAACCTGATCTTCCTCTCGGTACCGTGAGACCCAGTCGCGAACCTTCGGGAAGGCGAGCGCGAGATCCGTCGCCGCCTCGCTACTCAAGCGCGTCTCGTCGGGTGACGGCACGAACGGTGTCTCGATCAGACGCCCGTCGCCGTCGTAGACTGGGCCTGACTCGGTCGCCTGGCCGGCCGCCGCGCTCGCGAGCACAAGCGCAGCCAGAAGACTCGCGGCGAGCGCGAGTCCGAGGGCGGCGTCTCGGGGGAGTCTCACGGGCTACGCCGCCCACGCGCGGCGCGACGCTCCGGCCGGCATGTGGGGACTAGCTTCGGAACGACCAGAGCTTGTTGGCCACGAAGTTGATCGGCGTCACGGTCAGAATCGCGATCGCCTGCGCGGCCACCTCGGGCAGTCCTAACCGGATGTAGAGAGCGAGCAGGGCGAGATTGCAACCCAACGCGATCGTCGAGACGAGCAGAAACCGGAGCCCCTGGAACACGAGGTGCCCACGCTGGGAACGAAACGTCCAGAGCCGGTTCCAGACGTAGTTGTTGGTCACCGCGACGAGAAACGAGAGCACCGCCGCCGGTAGGTAGTGAACTCCGGCCACGGTCAGGAGCACGGTGTAGACGCCGAGGTTGATCGCGTAGCCGGACGCTCCGACCACGCAGAACTTCGTGAGCTGCCACCAGTTCGCTGACCGTCGAAGCCGGACTGCCATCGCCTCGGCGACCGCGCCCATCCTCAGAGTCGTTGCATTCGACCGGGCGGTGCTCACGCGACCAAGGGTAGATGGAAATGCGCGCGCGCCAGTCTCGCGAAATCGGTGATCGACAGCCCCTCGGGTAGCGGCGTCGCGAGGCCGGCGGCCAGCATCGGGACGACGGAGTCGGCCGCGACCAGCGACCCGTGACTCGCGCCGCCCACATGATCGTGTCCTGCCAGGTCGACGAATTCCCAACCGTCTGCGGCCGACACGAGGACGTCGCCGCTGCGCTCGGCCGTCAATGCATGCCAGGCTCGCGCCAGCCCGTCGGGGTACCGCTCGACGTCGAGGACGTCGGTCGCCCCCGACGTGGCCCAGCCCTTGCTTGCCGGTTGAAATCGCAGCTCTTCGCCCTCGCGTCTCGCGACAGCCTCGTGCCCCTCGAGGAAGAGCACGACATCCGCGGCAGCCGACGATTCGACGCGGCCCGCGAGCTGGCGCGTGTCCTCACGGCAGCTCTGCAGGCGGTACACGGCGCCGGCTCGCATCGAGGCGCAGACGGCGACGTCACAATCCTCGGCGCCGTTGTCGCTCCGGCGGGGCGCGACGCGAAGGTCGCCGAATCGCTCGTCGAGTCGAGCCGAAGAGTGCACCTCCGAATGCCCGTGGTCCGAGCTCACGAGGATCGCGTACCGCTCGAGGAAGGGCTCGATCCCGCCGGCAGCCGCGAAGAGCGAGCCGAGATGGTCGTCGACTCGTCGCAGGGCGATGCGCGACGCCGTTTCGCCGCCGGCGTGAGCTGTGTAGTCGAAGTCGGGGAGGTAGTAGAGGAAGAAATCGAACCCGTCGCGCTCGACAAGCGTCGACGCAACGGCGGCGCCGTACGCGTCGATGGACCCCTCGGCCCGCGAGCGAAGGGCAAACGGCGTTGCCAACTCCTCGGACTCGTAGATATTGAAGAAGAAGAACTTCGAGGGACCGTTGACAGTTTCGAACCACCGGCCGCGCCGAAGTGCACGTGGCAGGCGGATCTGATGGGCCACCGGTCCGCGAAAGCAGGTGAAGCTGACGGTGGCTGTGACGAGATCTCGCTCCTCGAGGCTTTCGAACACCGTCTCGACATCGGCGGACAGATGCGTCTTCGTCATCTCGACCATCGCGTCCCGCGCGACCCGCAGCGGCCCGGCGGTCAAAACGGCGAGGGCCGACGACCCGTAGTCGACGACTCTGCGCTCGGTCCGATCGAACCAGACGATGTGAGGCACACCATGCCTCGCGACAGTGGCGCCCGTAGCGATCGAAGACAGGCAGACCGGCGTCACCGATGGGAACACGCTCGTGGCCCGTCGGTACTCGGCACGTGTCTGCAGTGCGTCGAGGTTCGGAAGGGTTCCGACCCCGAGCTCCCGCTCGAGCAGCTCGGCGGGGAGACCATCGATGACACAGAGGACGAGCTTCTTTGCGATCGTGCGCCCGCGTTCAGGTGATGACGGTCATGGCGGCCCGCTCGACTCCGAGCGTTAGCTCGCCTACGTCGCCGATGTCCTCGCCGTCGACCTGGACAGCTGTCGGGCCGTCACAGCGAATCAGCGCCTCGTCGATGTCATGGAGATAGACGAACTTGTCCGAACGCGTCTGGCGGCCGGGTCGGACGAGCACAGCCCACGCAAGACCCGCAATCCCTGCGGGACCGAGTCGACGAGGGGCGACGACGTCGACGCCAGCCTCGAAGCGCGCGAGCGGCGCGGCGTGAACCGGGAGTCGTCCTGTGTAGGTGTACGGATTGCCGTTGGCAATGATGGCGAAGGAGCAGCGGCCGTGGCCGACGACCTCCATCGTCGGGCGAAGGACGAACCGGCGCTTCGCGAGCAGCCGCGTCAGCTCCCACGCGAAGGCCAGATCGCTCGCCCGGCGACCTGCGGCGCGTCCGCGTGCGTCGATCGCTCGCACGATCTCGGCGTCAGCGCCGAGGCCACAGCAGAAGGTAAATCGCCGCCCGTTTGCGACGCCGAGAGAAATCTGGCGGGTCATCTGACTCGCCACGAGTCGCGCAGCCGCGGCCCGCGCATCTCCGGGAAGGCCGAGCGCGCGTGGGAGCACGTTGGAGGCGCCGGCGGCAAGCAGGCCGACCGGGAGAGCGGCAGAGACTCCATTCGCTACCTCGTTGAACAGTCCGTCTCCGCCCATGGCGAAAACCCGCTCGGTCCCCGCCGGCAGCTCGCGGACGAGCTCGGTGGCGTGGCCTCGATCGCGAGTCGCGACGACCTCAAGCTCGGCCTCGCGTTTGAGGACATTCGTTACGTCTGCGACAACCGCGGAGTCAACGCCGCTTGCCCTCGGATTGACGATCAGCAGTGCTGGTGTCACGCGTCAGAGCATGCCAGC
>JAUVPB010000203.1 GCA_030598925.1 Actinomycetes bacterium | reverse complement strand
GGTACGAAGCCGCGCTTCGTATACAGAGAGAACGACTCGAGGTTCATCAGGCTCGCTACGAGCCGGAGCGGCTTGTTGCGCTCGTCGGTGAAGTCGGTGATGAACTGCAGTAGCTCCTTCGCGATGCCGTGGCCGAAGTAGTTCGGGTGCACGTTCATGATCCCGAGCGAGACGTGCGTCTCACGCGCCCGGTAGAAGCAGGAGCCGGCAAGCCGCCCGTTCTCCCGGTTCTCCATCACGATGCAATGACCCGGATCGAGCTGCTCATACACCTGCCAGAAGACGTCTGTCTGTGCAGGTCCACCTGCGAATCGTCCGGGAGCCATGCCGTGGAGGATGTCCCAGGTGTTCATGGACGCGCAGATCAACTCGGCGACCTCAGATCGGTCGGCTTTGGTCGCGTCCCTCAGCGTGAACTGCGGCATCGTGTCCTCCTCTTCTTCAACGCTTGCGATTCCGACTGGGGCGAGGTCAGGCCAGTCTCGAGATCGTGGCAGTGACCGTACCGGCTTCGTGTAGCCGGGACTGGGCGAACGGCCGGCGCTTTCGCCGACCCCTGTGGTAGCTGGGGTACTGTCGCTGCACTCAGCATGGTTGCGAGGAGACACACGGTCGACGGGTCTGGCGGGGATAGGGGCAACGATGAAGTTTGACGAGCCGCGCTTCGCCCCCGGCGGAGATCAGTACCTCCAGGTCAGCTTCGGTGACGACGCCACGCTCGAGCTCAACTTCCTCGCTCTCGGTCTAGCGTCCGCTACGCGCGAGAGCGAACTCCCCGGCATCGTCGATACGAACCCCGGTTACAACTCGCTGCTCGTCGAGTACGACGCCGACGCGATCTCGTTCCCAGATCTCGAGCGCGAGCTCCGCGCGCTCGCCGACGGGTTGGGGCCGTCGGACGACTTGGAGCTCCAGAGCCGCCTTCTCTATCTGCCGGTCATGTACCTCGATCCGTGGACGCGGGCCTGCGTAGACGACTACAGGGAGAAGATCGCCGAGCGGGAGTACGACCCCGACTTCGTTGCGCAGGTCAACGGACTGGAGGACGTGCAGCAGCTCGTCCGGACGCACTCCGGAACCGAGCATTGGGCTGTGACCATTGGTTCGATTCCGGGGTTGCCATTGCTGCGTCCACTCGATCCGCGTTGCGCGATCTACTCGCCGAAGTACAACCCGGCGCGCACCTGGACGCCACAGGGTGCGATCGGCGTCGGTGGGCCTTCCACGTCGATCTACACAGTGGCTTCACCAGGGGGCTACAACATCATCGGCCGCACGCCGGTGCTCGTCTTCGACCCGAGCGGACGCTACTCGGTGTTCAACGAGGGCGGCGTGCTGCTGCGGCCCGCCGACCGAGTGAAATTCGTGCCAATCGGTCTGGAGGAGTTCGCGTACATCGAACGCCGGATGCAGGACGGCACCTACGAGTACAACTTCGTCGGCTACGACACGTTCTCCGTTAGTGCCTACAACACCTGGGTCGCGACGCTCGATCATGAGGGCCGCTTCTAGGAGCTCACGATGATCGACGTGATCGAACCGGGGCTGGAGACGGCCGTGCAGGATTACCCCGGGCGAAAGGGTCAGGTCGGGCTTGGCTTCCCGCCCTCGGGCCCGATCGACCACTGGTCGTTCCGCCTCGCGAACCTGCTCGTTGAGAATCCGCCGAACGCGGCTGGACTCGAGATCGCTTTCACAGGGCCGACGCTGCGCTTCGGCGAGGACGCGGCGATCGCACTGACCGGCTCTGACATGCAGGCGACGCTCGACGGTCAGCCTGTTTCGGTGTGGGAGAGCGTTGCCGTTCGGGCCGGACAGGCGCTGGCGATGAGCTACTCGCTACAGGGCGGACGCGCGTACCTAGCGGTCGCGGGCGGGATCGACGCGCCGCTGTTTCTGGGCTCCCGCTCGACCTGTGTGCTCGCGAGCGTCGGAGGATGGGAGGGCGGCCCACTCGAGCCCGGACAGACGCTGCCAGTCGGCGCAGAGCGCGGGGGAGACGCGGGTCGCCGGGTGCGCGTCGAGGCCCGCCCGACGCTTCCTCGCGACAAGACCTGGAGTATCGACTGCGTGCGCGGCCCCAACGACGACTGGATCGATGACGTGGCCCACGCCCGCTGGTTCGGTGAGGGTTGGATGATCTCGTCGCGCAGCAACCGGATCGGCTTCCGCCTCGAGGGGCCCGACTGGACGTTCACTCCGAAAGCGCGGGACAAGGGGCCCGAGAACGGAGACGATCCGTCGAACATCATCGATCATGGCTATCCGGTAGGTGGCGTCAATCTGAGTGGTCAGACGCCCATTATCCTGATGAACGATGGTCTAAGCCTCGGCGGGTTCATCAACCCGTACACGATTCCGCACAGCGAGTTCTGGAAGCTCGGGCAGTCGATGCCCGGAGACACGTACCAGTTCCGCGAGGTCACGGTCGGAGAAGCGCAGGAGCGCCGCCGAGCCATCGATGCGCTGTGCAAGCCCGACGCGATCGAGTCCTGAACGGCGCCCTCATCTGTGCCACCGGCGTGCGCCGCCTATGGTGTCGCCATGCGCGTGTGCTTGGGGGTTGAGGGTCAGGAGGGCGTGACGTGGCAGCAGCACCTCGCGCTCGCTGCCGCCGCCGAGGAGCACGGGTTCGAGGGCCTGTTCCGCTCGGACCACTACGCCTCGGTGTTCGGCGCATCTGATCGAGGCTCGCTGAACCCGTGGGCCGTGCTCGCGGGTCTCGCGACGGCGACGAGCACCCTCCGCCTTGGCACGCTCGTCTCTCCCGTCACGTTCCGGCATCCGACCGAGCTTGCGAGTCTCGCCACGGCGCTCGATCACATCTCCGGCGGTCGCGCCGAGCTCGGTCTGGGTGCCGGCTGGTTGGGCCCGGACCATGACGCGTACGGGTTTGCGTTCCCCGAGCACAGCGTCCGTTCAGAGATGCTCGCCGAGCAGCTCGAGCTGATCCACCGGCTCTGGACGGAGGAGGCCACGACGTTCAGCGGTCACCACTACGAGCTCGAGAACTGCGCGGCGGTCCCCAAGCCCGTGCAGCGGCCGCACCCGCCGATCGTGGTCGGCGGCGCGGCCAAGTCGAACACGCTCGTGCCGGCGGCACGCTTCGCCGACGAGTACAACTCATCCGCAGCCTCGCTCGGCGAGCTTCGTCTACGCAGGCAGCGGCTCGCCGAGGCGTGCGAGGCGGTCGAGCGCGATCCGGCTGAGGTCACGTTCTCCGTGGCGATCCCCTGCGTCGTGGCCGAGACCGAGTCCGACGTGCGCCGGCGCGAGGCGCGTATCGTGGCGCGGATCGAACGTGTGCAAGAGCTTGCGTGGTTCCTCGCCGACCGCGAGGACTTCTGGATGGTGGGCACCCCGAATCAGCTCATCGAACGGCTGCGAGCGCTGGAGGAAATCGGCGTCGGGCGCGTCTATCTCCAGCATCACGACCACGAGGATCTGGACTCGATCTCGCTGCTCGGCACCGCCGTCCTGCCTGAGGTTCGACAACCCGCTGAGAGCAGCGTCGGTAGTCCGGGAGGGGACTAGTTCCATGACGTCGTCGGCACGACCAACCCTCATCTATGAAGACCGGCCGCCCGTCGAGCTACCCCTCCCAGCCGGAGACGCTCCGCTCGTGACAGCGGGCGAGTCCGAGGCGACGATCGGCTGGGCGCTTAGGCCGGAGGGAATGTGCAGGTCGGAGGTGTGCGTGCCGGTACCGCCCGATCGCGAGGAGGAACTTCTGGGCGCGCGAGGCGACGTCGTGAACGTCGCGACACTCGCCGAGCTGTGCGGACAGCCGGTGGTCCACGACGACGAGCATCACGTCTGGGTCGTCGGCCTATCCGCCGGCACGCATGACGCCGATGCCGCACCAGGCCTCGCCGCCGACTTCTCCCTTCCCGACCTGGACGGCGTCATGCATCGGCTGAGTGACTACCGTGGGCGCAAGGTGCTCCTCGTCAGCTGGGCTTCGTGGTGAGGATGCCGCTACGACCTGCCGGTCTGGCAGGAACTGTACGAGGAGCTCCGTGACCAGGGCCTCGTACCTGTCGCGATTGCGCTCGACGCAGGCGGCGCGGCTGTCGCGGGCGAATGGATCCGGGCGACTCGACCAACGTACCCATGTCTCATCGACGAGCACCATGTGGTCGCTGCGCTCTACGGAATGTCAAACGTACCGAGCGCCGCCTGGATCGACGAGCAGGGCCTCGTCGTCAGGCCAGCCGAGAACTCTGGTTCGAGCGATGCTTGGCGATTCTGTCTCGATCGCGAGACGGGGCAGCTGGCTGCGGAGGGCGTTGCCGATGTGGAGGAACGCCGGAGGATCTACCTCGACGCCGTACGCGACTGGGCCGCCAATGGGGCTGAAAGCACCCACGTCAAAGCCGGCCGGGATGACCGGGGGCCCTCGTCGCAGCCGACGCCCGACGACGCACGTGCCGCGGCCTGTTTCCGGCTCGCTACCCATCTGCTGCAGACGGGAGACAGGCCTCGAGCACAGCACTGGCTGCGCGAAGCTGCTTCCCTCTCGCCACGGACCTGGCGGATCAAGCGCGAGCTGTGGACGCTCGACGACCCCGGCAACCTGGCGGCCGGAGAGTTCTGGGACGAGATCAAGACTCTCGGAACTGAGCCCTACTACGAGCCGCCGGAGATCGCGGGGATGCCACCTCAGTTCACCCGCGGTGCCTAGGCGGCCCTACGCCTCCGGCTAGCGGCGCTGAAAGAGCGCCATGGCCTCAGCGGCGAGCTCGTCGCACGGCCCGTCGACCCGAACATCGACGCTGGAACGTTCGATGACCTCGCGCGACTCGATCGCGATGGAGGTCCGGCCCGGCTCGACCAGCTTGCGAATCATGCCGCTCGAGAGCACGAAGACCAGTCGCCCGATGCCGGCCCACACGTGCGCTGCGGCGCACATCGCGCAGTGCTCGCCACTCGTGTACATGGTCGCGGCTGCGCACTCCTCGGGCTCGAGTTGCCGAGACGCCCAACTGGCGAGTGCGAGTTCCGGATGAGCCGTGCGGTCGCCGGTCGTTCGCACCTCGTTCCGTCGTTCCGCCAACACGCTCCCATCGCGAGCTACGAGCACCGAGCCGAATGGCTGGTCACCACGCTCGGCCGCCTCGGCGGCAAG
>JAUVPB010000188.1 GCA_030598925.1 Actinomycetes bacterium | reverse complement strand
GAGGCGGACGAGCTTCCCGCCGAGTCGACGCCGACCGTTGACGGTGGCGCGAGCCTCACGTCGTCGGTGCCAAGCTCGTGTCTCGCGACGCGCAGCACCACGTCGACCGCGCCTTGGCCGACGTCGGTGACGGCACAGTGCACCAGGGCGGAGCCGTCGCCGCGCAGCTGGACGCGTGCGGCCGTGTAGTCGTCGAATCCCTCCGAGAAGCAGAGGTTCTTGAAGCCGACGGCAAATCCCACACCGCGCTTCACGCCCTCGCCGCGCGTCGTGTTTCCTGATCCGCCTGGGAGTCGGAGTACGTTGCGCGGAAGCTGCTCCGCGGGCGGAACGGGGATGGCCGCCGCACGCTGGATGACATCGGCTACGGGGAGAGATCCCGTGACGATCTGGCCCGTCAGCAGCGTGTCGCCCGGGCCGAGTGCGTTGAGCAGGCGAAGCTCGATCGGGTCCAGCTCGAGGGCGGTCGCGAGCTTATCCATCTGTGCCTCGGCAGCGAAGCAGGTCTGCAGTGCGCCGAAGCCACGCATCGCGCCGCAGGGCGGGTTATTGGTGAAGACGCCGGTGCACTCGATTGCGGCGTTCGGAACCCGGTAGGGCCCGGGAGCGAAGCAGGCGGCGTTGGCCGCGACCGCCGCCGTCGTCGACGCGTAGGCGCCGCCGTCGAGCAGGATGCGCGCCTTGACTGCGACGAGTTCCCCGCTCCTAGTGGCGCTGTGCTCCATCCAGATCCGCGCAGGGTGGCGATGGGGATGGCCAACGAACGACTGCTCACGGTCGTAGACCATGCGCACGGGTCGTTCCGTGTGGAGGGCGAGCATCGCCGCATGGATCTGCATCGACAGGTCCTCGCGCCCTCCGAAGGCGCCGCCGATGCCAGCGAGGTGAACGCGCACGTGTTCGGGTGGCTTGTCCAGGCACGGTGCGATCTGCAGCTGGTCCGCGTGGAGCCACTGCGTCGCGGCGTGAATGTCGACGCCGCCCCTCCCGTCGGGTATCGCGACGCCACCCTCCGGCCCGAGGAACGCCTGGTCCTGTATGCCAACCTCGTAGTAACCGTCGACGGTCACCTCGCCCTTCGCGGCGGGATCGGCGTGGCTGATCACGATATGACGCACGACGTTGGGACGCGGATCCTCGAGGTACCCGTGGCCGGCGGTGGGCGCGCCGTCATGAATCGGTTCTTGCTCGAGCGCTCGCTCCACGTCGATCACGAGCTCGAGCGGCTCGTAGTCCACGTGAACGGCAGCAGCGGCGCGTCGGGCCTGTTCAGGGTCGTCTGCAGCGACGACGGCTACGGGCTCGCCGAAGTAGCGGACGCGATCGGCCGCGAGCACGGGCTGATCCTGGAACTCGAGGCCGTACGTCTTCTTGCCTGGAACGTCGTCGTGCGTGAGGACCGCATGGACGCCGCTCAAGCCGAGCGCGCCAGAGACATCGATTGCAGTGACGCGCGCGTGCGCGAGGGGGCTGCGGACGGTGGCTCCGTAGAGCATGCCCGTCACCTCGAGGTCGCTCCCGTACGCGTACTCGCCCGTCACCTTCGGGACGCCGTCGGAGCGCTCGACCGAGTCGCCTAGCTGGGTGCGATCAAGCTGGGCCGGAGTGGTGCTCACGGCGACCCGGCTGCGGCCGTGCCGGCCGCCTTGACGGCGTCGATGATCTTCGCGTAGCCGGTGCAGCGGCAGAGGTTGCCGGCAAGCGCTTCGCGGATCTCGTCGTCGGTCGGGGTTGCGTTACTGTCGAGCAGGTCCGCCGCAGCGACGACGAGACCCGGCGTACAGAAGCCGCACTGCACTGCACCGGCCTCAACGAAGGCGCGCTGCACGGGGTGAAGCTCACCGTTCGCCGCAAGGCCCTCCACGGTCACAACAGCTCGCCCCTCCGCCTGCGCCGCGAGCACGAGGCAGGAGCAGACCAGCTCGCCGTCGAGCAGCACCGCGCACGACCCGCACTCGCCCTGCTCGCACGCGTTCTTCGAGCCAGGGAGCCCCAGCCGGTCGCGGAGCATGACCAGGAGGCTCTCGCCCGGCCAGATCGTCGCTTCCCGTGCCTCGCCGTTGACCGTGAGGGCGACCTTCATACCAGACACCGGTCAATGGCGCGGTTGACCAGCACGTCGAGGGCGTGTCGCCGATACGCCGCCGTGCCGCGGACATCGTCGATCGGGCTAGCTGCGCTCGCCACAGCGGTAGCGAACGCGTCGCGCTCCCCGAGGGGTGCCGTGACGAGGCTGGCGACCGGCCCGGCCGAGCCGAACGCGGCCCGGAGCTCGTCCCGCTCGCGGTCGGCGACGAGAGCGACGGAACAGATCGCGATCACCATGGCGTTTCGCGGGCCGACTTTCATGAACGTCTGCGGTTGTGCGCTCGGTGTGAGCCGGACCCCGAGGATCAGCTCGTCCGTGGCGAGCGCGTTCTTCTTCGGACCGAGCAGGAACTCCGATAGCGGCAGCGTGCGCTCCCCGTCAACGCTGGCGAGAGCAACTTCTGCCTCCTCGATCAGGAGCGGCGGTAGCGCGTCGCCGGCTGGCGACGCGGTGCCGAGATTGCCGCCGAGCGTGCCGCGGTTCCGAATCGGCCGTGAGCCCACCGTGCGCGAGGCCTCCGCGAGCGCCGGGACGAGCGCGGCGAGTTCCGATTCCATCGCCTCGGTGTACGTGAGTGCGGCACCGAGCCACACAGCTCCGTTGTCTCGGCGCCAGCTGCGCAGCTCCCGTACCGCGTTGAGGTTGATGACCGTCTCCGGGCGAGCCCGGTCGAAGTTGAGGTCGACCATCACGTCGGTGCCGCCCTGGATCGGCAGCGCGTTCGGATACTCGGCCCTGTACCGAAGTGCTTCGTCCAGCGTACGGGGGGTGAGAACGTCCACAGACGGGCCATCTTAGGCGGTGCCGGATCCCCTACGATCTCGCTCCTCAAGCAAAAGGAGAAACCATGCTTTTCCACGTCACCTGGCAGTTCGGAGATCGCAGCGAGGAGGGCACGAAACGGGCTCTCGCCGCCTTCGCAGTGTGGGAGCCTCCAGCGGGAGCCGAGTTCCAGGGGTTCTATGGCACGGCTGACGGGAACGGCGGCGTCGCGATCATCGAGGCCGACAGCGCGGCCACGCTCGCCCGCACCATCGCGCCCTGGACACCGTGGCTCGAGTTCACAAGCACCGCGATCCTTCCGGTTGAAGAGGCCTCCGCGATCAGTGGCGAGGGCATCGCCTTCCGAGATTCGGTCGGCTAGAAGTTGTAGGCGAATCGACGTGAGCGACCCGTTCGAGCTCGGGCTACGCGGAAAGGTCGCGATCGTGACCGGCGCCGGCAGCCGAAGTGCCGGCATCGGGAACGGGCGTGCCGCCGCGGTACTGCTGGCACGAGCGGGCGCTCGCGTCCTCGCCGTCGACAACGACGGCGACGCGGCTGAGGCGACCGTTCAAATGGCGAGCGACGCCGGCGGCGAGGCCGTGGCTCACGTCGGCGACGTCACGAGCGAGGACGACTGCTCGCAGATGGTTCGTGCTGCGCTTGAGCGGTGGGATCGCCTCGACGTGCTCGACAACAACGTCGGCATCGGTAGTCGCGGCTCGGTCGTCGACGAGAGCCGGGAGAACTGGGAGCGGGTGCTGAGCGTCAACGTCATCTCGATGACGCTGACGTCGAAGTTCGCGATCCCCGCGATGAAGGCCGGTGGCGGCGGAGCCATCGTCAACGTCGCGTCGATCGCCGCCATGCGACCGCGCGGGTTGACGGCGTACTCGACGTCGAAGGGCGCGATCATCGCGCTAACGCGCGCAATGGCGGTCGATCACGGCCGCGACGGCATCCGCGTCAACTGTGTAGCCCCCGGGCCCGTCCACACACCGATGGTGGAGGAGTGGGGGTTGGACGACGAGGCGCGCGAGACGCGCCGACAGGCGTCGGTACTCGGCGTCGAGGGAACGGGTTGGGACGTCGGCAACGCGGTTGTCTTCCTCGCGTCGGAGCGAGCGCGTTGGATCACGGGGCAGACGCTCGTGGTCGACGGCGGAGTCACGCTCCGCTCGCCGGAGCGGGGCACCGTCGGCGAGCGCCCTGACTAAGCGTTGGTGCCGTCGTCGCCCCGACGGCGGACGTCGTCCACATCGATCATCTCGGGCCGGGTGTGGTCGACCTGGAGCGTCGTGTGGTCGATGCCGAAGTCGTCGTGGAGGAGCGTCTCGAGTTCTGCACGGCGCGCGTGACAGTCCTCGCTCGGCCCGACCAGCACATGGGCGGAGAGCGCAGGAAAGCCAGAGGTGATCGTCCAGACATGGAGGTCGTGGACGTTGCGCACGCCCGCGTGCTCGCTCAGGCGCTGCCCGATCTGCGACGCGTCGAGGTTCGCCGGCGTCGCCTCGAGGAGGATGCGCGTCGCGTCTCTCAGGATCGTCCACGAACTCGCGAGCACCAGTACGCCGATCACGACGCTGACGATCGGGTCGGCGCGTTCCCAGCCCGTTGTCACGATGACGATTGCCGCTGCGATCACGCCGATCGAGCCGAGCACGTCGGCGAGCACGTGTCGGAAGGCCGCTTCGACGTTGAGGCTGTTCTCCCGGCCGCGCATGAGAATTCCGGCTGCGCCCAGGTTGACGGCTAGCCCGATCACCGCGATTCCGAGCATCCAGCCGCCGAGGATCTCGACGGGCTCGCTGAAGCGTCGCGCCGCCTCGACGAAGATCCAGATCGACAGCGCGACCAGCGTGACGCCGTTCGCCAGCGCAGCCAGAATCTCAGCGCGTCGGTAGCCGAAGCTCTTGTCGGGTGTTGGAGGCTTGTCCGCGAGCCACAGCGCGAAGAGGGCGAGCCCGAGCGAGACGTTGTCTGACAGCATGTGCGCGGCATCGGCGAGTAGCGCCAGGCTGCCCGTAAGCAGGCCGCCGACGACCTCGACGACGGTGTACGTGGCGGTGAGCGCCAGCGCCCAACGCAGAGCCCGGCGGTTCTCGCTGCGGTGGTGGTCGTGACTGTGTCCCATTGCTGCTGCGCGGGTGGGGCTGGTGCGGCGTGGAAGCCGCGCGGCCCACGCGGGCAGAGCGTAGCGAGCGAGCTGGCGGGCGAGCTGGCCTCGCACGCGCGTGGCCGTCGGGCTCTGACGCACGTCTGACGTACGCGCTCCCGGGCCAGCGGGCATCCTGAAAGGCATGCACGTGCGGCTCGTTTCGATCGGCGCTGCTCTCGTCGTACTCATGGTGATTGTCGGCACGGCCGCGGACGCGTCCGCGGCCATTTCGGGCAAACGCGCCAAGGCCTTTGCGATCGAGATCGCCGAGCTCGGTTCCCGCGTCGCCGGTTCGCCGGCGGAGCGCAAGGCCGGCGAACTCGTCGCGGACGTCTTCGAAGAGCTCGGCTACCGGGTGCGTAGACAAGCCGTCGTGTTGCCTGAAGGAGGCCGCTCGCGCAACATCGTCGCGCGCTCGCCCGGCCCGCTGCGGGTGATCGTCGTCGCCCATCTGGATGGTGTGAGCGCCGGCCCTGCCGCCAACGACAACGGATCCGGCGTCGCGGTGATGTTGGAGCTCGCCCGCGCCCTGCGTGGCGAGCGGGGCCTGCTG
>JAUVPB010000317.1 GCA_030598925.1 Actinomycetes bacterium | reverse complement strand
CGGTGGCGGAGGGGACGACGGGCCGTCCGCCACCGGCTTTACCGGTGCCGAGGAGAGTGCGGCGCTGCTGGAGGGCATTCCTCAGGATGGGGCCTTCCTCGGATCGCCTGACGCACCGGTAACGCTGGTCGAGTACGGCGATCTGCAGTGTCCGTTCTGCGCCGAGTGGTCGACGCTCACCTTCCCGACGCTCGTCGACGAATACGTTCGACCCGGCAGCGTCCGTCTCGAATTCCGCGGGCTCACCTTCCTTGACGGCAACTTCGGGACGACCGACTCTGACGAAGCGCTGCGTGCCGTTGTGGCCGCAGGCGAGCAGGAAAAGCTCTGGAACGTGTTGGAGTTGCTCTACCGAAACCAGGGCGATGAAGGGTCTGGCTGGGTCACCGACGACCTGATCCAGGAGGTCGCTGAGGCGGTTCCCGGACTCGAGGTCGAGCAGATGCTCGCGGCACGCGACACGGAGGCAACGACAACGACAATCGCACAGATGTCGGCTCGGGCCGACGTTTCCGGGATCAGCGGCACCCCGTCGTTTGAGGCTGGGCTGACCGGACAGCAACTCGCCGCGGTCCAGGTGAGTAGTCTCAGACCTGACGGGATTCGTCCCGTGCTAGACACACTCCTCGCCGGTTGAGCTCGCGGCTCTGTCGCACGAGCGTCGCCGTACTCGCGCTTGCCGGCGCCGCCATCGCCGCCTACCTCGTCTACGTTCGCTACGCCCACGTGACGATCGCGTGCACCACTGGCGGTTGCGAGAAGGTGCAGAGCTCCCGGTACGCCGAGCTCGCGGGCATTCCGGTTGCCGTGCTCGGGCTCGGTGGTTACGTGGCCATCCTGGCCACGACGATTCGAGACACCGGACCCGCACGCGTCGCCGGCCTCTGGCTGGCCGTTGTCGGCACTGCCTTCAGCCTCTACTTGCTCGTCGTCCAGCTCGCCGTGATCGACGCGATCTGCCAGTGGTGCGTCGCGAGCGACATCGTGATGGTGCTCGTACTCATCGCCAGCGTCGGCCGTTTGTACGCGCCGAGACCCGAGGCTGAACTCGCTGCGCGCAGCTAGCTGTCGAGCGCTTCGCGCACGTCGTGCACCAAGTTGTCAGCGCTGAGGTCGTCGCCGCTCCGCAACGACGCAACCCACACGCCGTCGCGGTCGAAGATCCTCACCGGCACCGAGTGATTGTCGCTCGAGCCGGTATCGACGGAGGACAGTACGCCGTAGTCCTCCCACACAGGATCCAGTTGCTCGACCGTTCCCACGAGATAGCTCATCGCGCCGGTTAGACGACGCTCGTCGAGGAAGTCGGTTGCTGCCTCCGCGTCGTCGAACTCCGGGTCGATCGAAATCGCGATCGCGACGACCTCGGCACGCTCATCCGCCGTCAGCTCGGCCATCGCAACGCGAATCGTTGATGCGGTGGGTGGGCACTGCGCCCTGCAGTTCGTGGACAGGAACGTCAGCAGGACGACACGTCCGAGGAGGTCATCGCTCGTCACGATGTCTCCGGATTCGTCGACGAGCGCGAACGGCGGCGCGATCAGTCGGACTGGAGGGGGAGAGCCGACGTAGTCGGGTGCGTCGTTGCCGCCAGTGGCAACGACCACCCCGGTAACGACCCCGATCGTCACCGCGAGACCCAGGCCGAGGATCAGCAGAAGCCGACGCCGTAATCGCGCGGCGGGCGGGGAGGGCGGGTCACCCACTCCGTCGAGGGTAGCCAGCGCGGGGCGGCGCAGGATGGGTTAAGGAGGCTACGTGGGCCAGGCGTCGCGTACGACGCCGCCCGGTCGTGCTCCTGTGGGCTTGCCGTCGCGCCACACGCTGACGCCGGCGACCCACACTTGGTCGACGCCGCTCGGGAAGCGCACCGGGTCGTCGTACGTGGCGTCGTCGACGAAGGTATCCGGATTGAGGAGGACGAGGTCGGCTCGTAGGCCGGGCGCGATTCTCCCGCGATCGCGAAGGCCGATCCGCTCGGCCGCGCGGGCTGTCAGCCGGGCAATGGCTTCCTCCGGAGGAATCAGCTTGTCGCGGATCGAGAATCGACCGAGGAACCGCGCGGTGGTCGCGTACAGGCGCGGGTGCGGTTTCGCGCCGAAGATCGCGTCGGAACCAACAAGCTGGAGCCGGTGTGAGGCGATCAACCGGACGGCGTCGTCGGACGCGTAGTGGGAGATCATCGTGATGTCGAGCTGCGACTCGATGAGCAGGTCGAAGACCGCGGTCTCGACCTCAACGTCGCGCTCGTCGGCGATGGCCGCCAGCGTCTTCCCGATCGTGTCTTCGTTCGGCTGAGCTGCGTTGGCGATCGTCACCCGCTCCGGCCCGATCGTTGCCAGAATCCCCTCGAAGTCCCTCGAGCGGACCGCCATGTCCTCGGCCATGCG
>JAUVPB010000126.1 GCA_030598925.1 Actinomycetes bacterium | reverse complement strand
TTTGGATCCTGTGGATCTGGGCGGTTATCTGGACGCTCATGGACAACTTCCGTCGCGTCGATCACGGAGGCTGGGCGAAGGCGGCCTGGACGGTTTTTATTATCTTCGCGCCGCTCCTCGGCGTTCTTGTGTATCTGATCGCTCGACCCACGGATAGCGCGTGGGGCGGAGCCGATTACTCCTACCCGAGCTATGCCGATCCCGTCGATCAGCTCGAGCGCTTGACAGCGCTTCGCGACAAGGGCGCCATAACGGACGCTGAGTTCGAGGCCCAAAAGGCCAAGATCCTGTAGCAAACCTCAGTCTGGCCGCTCGGGCGGAGACCCGCACGAGCGCCGGTCAGATGCGCGAGAGGCCCCGGCAAACGGGGTCTCTCGCCGTTTCTACAGATTCTCAGCTCGGGCGACTCGGTACTACGAGACCCACACGTAGATCCCGACACCGACCAGGAGCAACACTAGGAGCTTCGCGACCGTGCCTACGAGCTTCAGCCCGATGAACACCGCGATCAGGATGATCGCGGCGCCGATTATGAGGTCGGGGACGCTGCCGGTATCGCTGAGCAGGCGTGAGATCATCGAGCCACTTTAACGCAAAGGCTGGCGCCGCAGAATCGTGGTCAGGGTCGGTCCCCGGCCGCCGGTGCGACGGCGTTTTGGCGTTCCGTGTCGCTGCCTCGCTCGCTCAGCAACCTCGTGAGTACTGCGCCCGCGAGGAGGATCTGCGCCTCGTAGTAGATCCACACGAGAATCAGAGCGACGCCGCCCGCCGCGCCCGCGAGCGACGATCCGCCGTAGTGGCTGAGGTACCAGCCGATTGCCCACGTGCCGACGAGGAGGCCGACGGAGGTGATGCCGCCCCCGATCGTCGCATGGCGCCATGTGACGTCACCTGGTGAGAGCACACGGAAGACGACCACCACCGCCCCGCCGACAAGGGCCCACGAGCCGACTATCTCGGCCAAACTCACGAGAGAGTCGACTACGGCAGCGTCATCGCCGGCGACCGTTTCCACGAGGCCCGCTATCGCCTGCACGGCGAACGAGCCGATCAGTACCGCGACAACGAGCAAGACGACGCAGAAGCCGAGCGCGTACCGCCTGATCGTGTTGGTGAACCCACTCGTGACGGGTGCGCTCCAGATGGTGTTTAACGCATCCTGAAGCGCCACGAATACGCCTACGCCCGTGATGAGAAGTGAGATTACGCCGATTACCCCGAGCCCTGTTTGGACTGACGCCTCTCCGAGCTGCTGCGTGACGAGGTTCGAGACCTGTTCGAAGTCCCCGCCGAGGAGGTCCTCGAAGCGATCGGATAGGTGCGCCTGCATGGCTTCCTGGGAGAAGAGGAACTCCGTCAGCGCCAGCGTGATCGCAAACAGGGGAACGATTGCGAACAGGGCGTAGTACGCGAGTCCGGCGCCAAGCCGCATCGTTCGGCTCTGGCGCCAGGCCCCGTATGTGTCGAACAGCAGCGTGTACGTCTCCGAGACGACCCGCGTCAGGCTGCGTGGCAACGCCTGCTGCGTCGCGTCTGCCACCGACCGAAGTGGAGAAGTCAAACCGGCTGGAGACTAGCTGCGCCCGCACGCATCGGGTTAGGCCGCGCTTCCCGTGCCCCTAGTCGAGGCCGCGGCTACACTCGCCCGGTGCACGCAAGGCGACCGTTCCCTTCCGTCGCGGCCGCCGGATGCGGCGGTTGCGGCCGAGACACTCAGCTGTGACGGCTGAGACCGCGAAGCCCGGCGCGAACAGTCCGTCAGGCGTAACCGCTGTTCGAGTCACGTGGGTCGGCCACAGCACAGTCCGGATCGACATGGATGACGCAAGTCTGCTCACCGATCCGCTTCTCCGGACGCGAATTACGCACCTCCGGCGGTTGGCAGAGCTGCCGCCCGACGCCGGCACTGATCTGGATGCCGTCCTTATCTCCCACGCGCACTACGACCATCTCGATGTGCCGTCGCTCAGAACGCTCGGTAAGCCGATGCCGATGGTGGTGCCGTGGGGGGTCGGACGTTTTCTGACGCGTCGCGGGTTCCAGAAGGTCGTCGAGCTCCAAGTGGGAGACACGACGACCGTCAAGGGTGTGGACGTCCGCGCCGTGTTCGCTGAGCATTCGACGATGCGGGCCGCGACGATCGCCGGTACGCCGGCGCTCGGCTACGTGATCAGCGGTACGCAACGCGTCTACTTCGCGGGCGACACGGATCTCTTCCCGGAAATGGCGCATCTCGCCCGCGATCTGGATCTCGCCCTCGTGCCGATCGCGGGATGGGGCAAGTCAACCGGACCGGGGCACCTCGGTCCGGAGGAGGCGGCTCAGGCGCTTGCGATCCTCAAGCCCCGCGTGGCCGTTCCGATCCATTGGGGGACGTACGCCCCGATGACTGCTCGGCGACCATCGGCCGCCGGTGCACGGCCGGCTCCCGTTGAGGAGTTTCGCCGCCACGCTGCGGAGCTCGCGCCCGACGTGGATGTGCAGACGCTCGAGGTTGGTGGCTCGATTCTGCTCGAGCCAGCGCGACCCTAGACCGGCTCAGCGAGGTGGAGGGAGCGGGGCGGGTGCAGGCGGCGCCGGATGGAACCTGCCGGTCGACAGTGCCCAGCGGTTGACCATCGTGTTCACTATCCAGATAAAGAGCCCGAAGAGCCCTACACAGAGCGTGATGTAGCCCGTGATGACAAGGTCAATATCGTTCGAGGTTGCGGTAATCGCCCACGCGAGGATTGCTCCGGCCGCGATCAGAGTGAGGCTCAGTCCGAGCCCGATCCCACGGATCACGCCCGTCTCCCGGGTGGTGGCGGTGGCGGGATCGAGGCTCCGCGAGTAGGAGGAAGCTTCACGATCTTCCGCAAGTTGAAGAGCCAGTTCAGCAACCAGACTGCGACGCCGAAGCAACCGATCGCGAAAACGATGTACCCCGTCACTTCAAGGTCGATGCCCTCGGTCTGTGCCGTGACCGCCCAGGCCAGGATGGCGCCCGACGTGACGAAGAAGAGGCTCAGGCCGAGTCCCATACCCTTAACCACGCTGTGTCCGAACTCGTCGAGTCGTCATCGCCTCGACGGTAGTTCGCGATGCGGAGCTGATCTCCTTGGGCGGCGAACGCACGGCGGGCGCGGCGGCGGTGGGAAGTCTCCCCACTCGCGTGCCGCGCCCGCGCGTTCTAAGTCAGTTCGTGGGGAAGCGTCGACGCAGACTGCGCCAGCCGATCCAGCGGAGCGACCTACCCCTGGAGCGCCTCGAGGAGCGCTTCCTCGTCGGCATGTGAGAGCGACGTGCGGAGCACGGTGCCTCCGTAGGGCTTGAGCTCTTCGAGCACCTTGTCCGGCGTGGCCTGGCGGATCACCATCAACACGGCCGACTTGCCCGGACTCACGAGGTCTCCGACCTGCTTCTTGAAGTCCTCTTTGATGCCGAGGTCGACACCCTTCCCCATCAGCGCGCCGGCGATGCCGCCGATGATTGCGCCGCCGATAGGTACGAGGAAGATCAGACCGAAGAGAAGGCCCCAGAACGCGCCGCCTAGCGCACCGGCGCCGGTCGGGCTTCCTGGCGTCTGTACCTTTAGCTTGCCCTTCTTGTCGCGCCTGACGATGGCCGCGTCCTGCAGATCGATGAGGTAGTCGTGCTGCAGCTCCTGCAGCTCGTCGAGCACGCTCTCCGCGGTCTCCTCATCGTCGTAGCCGATCACTATCAGCTCTGCCATCGGTTCTCCGTTCTCGTTGTCTGGGCGAACCGCGTGACGCTAACAGCGTCTAGGCAGTCGGCGACCGCACAACGGTTCGTCGCGCTGATCGCCGCGCAGTTCGCGGGAGTTGCCCTAAAGGGTGCGGCTAGCTGGATCGGCCGTCGGCCGACGTAGCTGCAGCCTCCTTGGGCTTCGATGCCGCGCTGTTCTCGGTCGCCTCGTCTTTCTCCACGCTCGAGGCGTCGTCGGCTGCAACGAGATCCGGCGTTGCGTTCGCGCGCCGGCGCCGTGCGCCGTTTGCGACCGCGCCGAGCGCCAGCAGCACGAGTGCCAGCACGATGCCTTTCTTGACAAAGTCTGAGTCACCGGACCGGCGATGTCGGCGATAACCCTCGCCACTCGCAGCGATCGCGGCGAGACCAAGTGTGCTCAGGAGCAGGGTTTTCCTCTGCCTGGCGTCGAGATCTGGTCTGCGAACAGGAACCTTCATCGTTCTTCTCCCTCCTCCTAGATGTATTCCGTCAGAAGGGAGCTTAGGCGAGTGAGCCGGCGTGCGCCAGTCGACGCCGCATTCGCTCGCTAGGCTCCCAGAGATCGAACGGCTTCGGCGATGTCGTTCGCGTCGGGCAACGTGAGCAGCTCGAGATCCTTCTGGTACGGCATCGGGTAGTGAGGCGCCCCAACGCGGACGATCGGGGCATCCAGGTCCCAGAACGCATGCTGGGCGATCTGCGCCGCGATCTCACCGCCCATGCCGCAGAACTGTGCGGCCTCGTGGACGATCACCGCGCGACTCGTCTTCGAGACTGATTCCAGGATCGTGTCGGAGTCGAGCGGTGACAGCGTTCTTGGATCGACGACCTCTGCACTGATGCCTTCCGTCTCCAGCTCGCGGGCGGCCCGGAGGGCCAGGGGCACCATGGCTCCAAGCGCAACGACGGTGGCATCCGTGCCCTCCCGTACGACCTTGGCCTTGCCGAGCGGCAGCTCGTAACGCTCTTCAGGCACCGGCTCCGGGTCGGCGAAGAAGAGCATCTTCTGCTCGAGGAAGATGACGGGGTTGTCATCCTGGATCGCGGCAGCGAGCAACCCCTTCGCGTCGTAGGGGTTGGACGGCATGACGACGACGAGCCCCGGGACGTGGGCGAAGAACGCCTCGAGACTCTGCGAGTGCTGCGCGGCGAGGCGCACACCGGCGCCGCCGACGGCCCTGATCGTGAGCGGCACTTTCGGCGTTCCACCCATCATGAAGCGGAGCTTGGCCGCCTGATTGATGATCTGATCCATTGCCACCTGGGTGAAGTCGGAGAACTGGAGCTCCACGATCGGGCGTGAGCCCGTCAGCGCGGCGCCGACGCCTGCACCCACGAAGCCGTTCTCGGTCAGAGGCGTGTCGCGGACCCGCTCGCTTCCGTACTTCTCGTAGAGGCCCTCCGTCGCACGGAACAGGCCACCGACCTTGCCGACGTCCTCACCCATGATGAAGACGTCCGAGTCGCGTTCGAGTTCGTGGTCGATCGCCTCGCGAATGGCGGTGATGAAATCGATCTCGCGATCGCTGGACTCGGGCGCGGGGTCTGATGCCTTGAACGGTGCGTAGACCGACGGCATCAGGTCGTCGGGACTCGCGTCCTCCTCGCCGCTTGCGAAGCCGATCGCTGCGTCGATCTCGTCCTCGACGCCGGCGCGGAGCTCGGCGAGAGTTTCCTCCTCGAGCTGCCCCAGCTCGCGCAGCACGTTCTCGAACCGCGGGACCGGATCTTTCGGCTCCCACTCTGCAACGACTGCCGGGTCGCGTGTATCCGGCAGGTTAGCTCGCATCGAGTGCTGCATTCGCCGGAACGTCTTCATCTCCAGGAACGCTGGTCCACCCCCGTCTCGTGCTGCATCGATCGCGCGCCCTGCCGCGTCCTCCACCTCGAGTACGTCGTTGCCGTCGACGACCTCGCCCAGCATGCCGTAGCCGCTCGCGCGATCGGCGAGGTCGGCTACGGCCCGCTGCTGCTGCCAACCGACAGATAGAGCAAACTGGTTGTTCTCGCAGACGAAGACCACAGGGAGCCGCCAGGTGGCGGCGAGGTTCATCGCCTCGTGGACCGAACCCTGCCCGGCGCCGCCGTCACCGAAGAAGACGACGGAGACCTGGTCCGTTCCACGCAATCGCGCCGAGAGCGCTGCGCCGCACGCGTGTGGCGAGCCGGCACCGTTGATGCCGTTACAACCGATGATGTCGAGATCCATGTCGGCGATGTGCATCGAGCCGCCGAGGCCCTTGCAGTAGCCGGTGCGCTTCCCGAACATCTCGGCCATCATCCGACCGACGTCCGCGCCCCGCGCAATGAGGTGGCCGTGGCTGCGGTGATGGCCGACGAGGTAGTCGCCGGGCCTCATGACCGCGCTCACGCCAACGGCGATTGCCTCCTGGCCGACGCAGCTGTGAGCCGTGCCGGTGATGGTGCCTTCCTTGAACAGGTCGGTCGCACGTTCCTCGAAGCGCCGGATCAGCCACATTCGCCGGAGCAGCTCGATGAGCGGCGGCCGTTCCTCGGGTCGGTCGACCCAAAGCGGGCGGGTTCTCGTCGGTGTGCTCACGGTCTAGGCTCCTCGCTCGTAGTCAATTCGCGATCGCGTTCAGGTCCTTATATCCCGAGCAGGCTGTCCAGGCTAACCGGAATTCGCGTCAGTTCCCTGCCCGTAGCGTCGCGCAAGGCCGAGACGACGGCCGCCGGCGAGACGACGGTAGGCGGCTCGCCCACACCCTTGGCGCCGTACGGCGCGTCCGGATGCGGCTCCTCGATCAACTCCGTGACGATCGGCGGAACGTCGAGAGCGGTCGGGATCAGATAGTCGGTGAAGTTGGCGTTTCGAATGGCGCCGTTCTCCGTCTTGATCTCCTCCATCAGTGCGAGACCGAGCCCCTGGGCCGTGCCGCCCTCGACCTGTCCTTCGACTGCCTGCGGGTTGAGTGCCTTTCCCACGTCCTGTGCGGTGCCGATCCAGACGATGCGGGTGAGCCCGAGTTCGACGTCGACCTCGGCGACAACGCGCATCGCGTTGACGCCGAATGCGACATGCGCGCGCTCGCCGGTGATCTGGCCCGTCTCGGGGTCCAGTGGCGTTGTTTCCGGGTGTCGGTAGATCCGCTCCACATCCACCTCGTCGTTGCCGGTGCGCTCGCGCTCCTCGAGCGCGGCGCGGCACGCGAGCTGAACCGCGCCGGCCGACATCCAGGCCAACCGCGAGGCGGACGAGCTTCCCGCCGAGTCGACGCCGACCGTTGACGGTGGCGCGAGACGCACGTCGTTGGTGCCAAGCTCGTGTCTCGCGACGCGCAGCACCACATCGACCGCGCCTTGGCCGACGTCGGTGACGGCACAGTGCACCAGGGCGGAGCCGTCACCGCGTAGCTGGACGCGTGCGGCCGTGTAGTCGTCGAATCCCTCCGAGAAGCAGAGGTTCTTGAAGCCGACCGCAAATCCGACACCGCGCTTCACGCCCTCGCCACGCGTGGTGTTTCCTGATCCGCCCGGGAGTCGGAGAACATCGCGTGGAAGCTCGTCCGCGGGCGGAACGGGGATGGCTGCCGCACGCTGGATGACGTCGGCTACGGGGAGGGATCCTGTGACGACCTGGCCCGTCAGCAGCGTGTCGCCCGGGCCGAGTGCGTTGAGCAGGCGGAGCTCGATGGGATCCAGGTCGAGGGCGGCTGCGAGCTTGTCCAGCTGCGCCTCGGCTGCGAAGCACGTCTGCAGTGCGCCGAAGCCACGCATGGCGCCGCAGGGCGGGTTGTTCGTGAAGACGCCGGTGCACTCGATTGCGGCGTTCGGAACCCGGTAGGGCCCGGGCGCGAAGCAGGCGGCGTTGGCCGCGACCGCCGCCGTCGTCGACGCGTAGGCGCCGCCGTCGAGCAGGATGCGCGCCTTGACGGTGACGAGCTCCCCGCTCTGAGTGGCCCGGTGCTCCATCCAGATTCGCGCAGGGTGACGGTGGGGATGGCCGACGAACGACTGCTCACGGTCGTAGACCATGCGCACGGGTCGCTCCGTGTGGAGGGCAAGCATCGCTGCATGGATCTGCATCGAGAGGTCTTCGCGCCCCCCGAAGGCGCCGCCGATGCCAGCCAGGTGAACGCGCACGTCCTCGGGTGGCCTGTCGAGGCACGGCGCGATCTGCCGCTGGTCCGCGTGGAGCCACTGCGTCGCGACATGAATGTCGACGCCGCCCTCCCCGTCGGGTACCGCGACGCCACCCTCCGGCCCGAGGAACGCCTGGTC
>JAUVPB010000173.1 GCA_030598925.1 Actinomycetes bacterium | reverse complement strand
TCGGAAGGGAGTCGCTCAGGCGCTTGAGCTTCCCCAGGCCCTTGACCTTCTCGACAAGGCCTTGCGGAGGCTGCATCTCGAGCACGTCCTCGAGCTTGCGGGCAACATCGTCGAGGGTCGGCGGACCGAACGCAAGGCACATCCGTCGTTCGGTGCCGAACTGATTCAGTAGCACCGGATGCTTCGAGCCCTTGGGGCGGCTGAAGAGCAGCGCGGGCCCGCCCGCCTTGACGGTGCGGTCGACGATCTGCGTCATCTCGAGGTAGGGATCCACCTCGACGTCGATCTCGACGAGCTCGTCCGCGCCGCGTAGCGTCTGGATCCATTCCCGAAGATCACGTGAGGGCACAGGGGCCTCTTCTCGTTGGCGCCAGCTGCAGCTGTCCGCATGCCCCTTCGGACACGTGGTCGGCAAGCGTCAGTGGTCGGCGGCCGGCTACTGCCTGTGGCGTCGGTGGGATAGCCACTTCACCAGCTCGCCCGCCAGAATCACCCCGAGGAAGACCAGACCGACCACGAGCATGACGATGATGATGTCCCGACCTTCCTCTTCGGGCGCCTTCTCGGCAGCCAGCGTCAGGACAGCGATCAGCTCGGTCATCGGCGCAATCGTAGTCGATGCCCCCGCCGGGAGCGGCACGAACTACGTGAAGCGCCGCTCGTGTCGGACGAGGGCCCGATCCACATCGTCCGGTTCGGAAACGCTGCTCACCAGAGCAACGAGCGGCGCGGTCTCCCGTTCGAGCCGAAGCGCAGCTCGGGCCTGCTCGAGCCGCGGATCCGATGCCCCAAGCAGTGCCGTTGTCGCCACCCAGGCGACACCATAGCCGGCCGTACCCCCCGCGCGCAGCTGAGCACACAACGAGATGAGGTGGGCGAACTCCGTGACATCGCTCGCGATTCCGGCATCGGCTAGCCGCACGAGTCCGTGGGCGTAGAGGTAGTCGCCGAGGAGAATTGCGACATCCGGGTCATGGGGAGCGAAGATTCTCGGGCGTCCGTAGTGAAGGAGATATCCCTCGTAGATGGACTCCGTCGCAAGCGCGTAGTGCTCCGCGGCAAGCGTCGAGAAGATCGCGTCGGCCTCGCGCTCCTCTGCGGGCCGCAGCGCCTCCTCCCACAGGCTGCTCTCGACGCACGCGTCCCGCGCAATCGTCTCGAAGACAGACGGAGTCGAGCCTACAGCCATCGAGCGGCCTGTTTGGCCCAATAGGTCACGATCATGTCAGCGCCGGCTCGGCGTATGCCGACGAGCTGCTCGAGCGCCGCTTGGCGCTCATCGACCCAGCCCCGCTCGGCGGCCGCCTTGACCATCGCGTACTCGCCGCTCGTGCTGTATGCGGCGACCGGAACGTCGACCCGCGCGCGAACGGCCGAGACGACGTCGAGATACGCCATCGCGGGCTTCACCATGACGATGTCAGCCGCCTCCTCGAGATCGAGAGCGACCTCCCGGAGCGCCTCACGCCGATTGGCAGGATCCAGCTGGTATCCGCGCCGATCGCCGAACGACGGGGTTGACGCTGCGGCTTCGCGAAACGGGCCGTAAAAGGCTGACGCGTACTTCGCCGCGTACGAGACGATGCCAACCTGTTCGTAGCCTTCAGCATCCAGCGACGAGCGAATCGCCGCAACGCGACCATCCATCATGTCGCTCGGAGCTACGAGATCAGCTCCTGCCTCTGCATGCGTGAGCGCGGCCCGTGCGATCAGCTCGATCGAGAGGTCGTTCACGATCTCGCCGTCGTGCACGAGTCCACAGTGGCCGTGCGTGCTGTAGCTACAGAGGCACACGTCGGTAATCACTGGCAGGTCTGGCGCTCGCTCCTTCGCGGCCTGAATCGCCCGCGGGACGATGCCGTCTGCCTCGTACGCGCCTGACGCCGCCTCGTCCTTGTCGTCGGGCACACCGAAGAGGAGAACGCCCCCGAGCCCGAGTTCGACAACCTCCGCCAGCTCGTCGGCGAGCAGGTCAACGCTCACCCGATCGATCTCCGGCAGGCCATCGATCGGCTCACGCCGGCCCCTTCCCTCACAGACGAAAATCGGGAGCACGAACCGTCCGGCATCGAGCTCGGTCTCGCGAACCAGGGACCGCAGGCCCTCCGTCCTGCGAAGCCGGCGGAGACGCGTCGCTGGAAAACCGCTCATAACGAGACCTGCCGCGCCGCTCTCACACGGCCAATCTTCGCATGCCAAGTCTGGATGCCGCACCGTAAACCAGTCCGAGCCCGGCCAGCCAGGCGGCCGCCCGAAGGAGGTTGCCGGTCGGATCAGCGTCTGAGAGCGTGGCGTCGAAGAAGTCAACGCTGTGACTGAACGGAAACAGGTCAGAAGCGACGGCCACGCCGTTGACCGACTCAGCCGGAACCAGGCCGAGCAACATGAGCGGAAGCGTTAGCAGCAGCGCGACGAGCGTAGCTGTCCGCGCGTCTCTGGCGAGCGAACCGACGAGCGTGCCGAAGGCGCCGAGCGACGCGCCGGCGAGGAGGAATCCGACTACGAGCAACGGCAGACGCTCCCAGGGATGATCGGCGTCGATCCCGCTCGTCTCGACGAGCACGCCAAACGCCACGGCGAGGATCGTTGCCACAGCTGTTGCGAGGAGTGCGACGAGGACGACCTTCGAGGCGAGAAGCTCGCTGGGTCGCACGAGGCCGCGGAGTAGCCGGCCAAGCACGTTCTCGTCGCGCTCGGCGGCCAGCGAGCCTGCCGCGAGGATCACCGCGATAAACGCGATCGTGAGCGCCAGGCCGAACGCTTGGACGAGGGTCGACAACAACGCGTCTCGGCCGGACGTGCCGACCGCCACCAGATCGATCGGGTGCGCCGTGGCCCGAAGCGAAGCTTCGACCGCGCCCAACGCGAGGCCCGCCTCGTCCACAAACGTCGCGAGCTCGTCGAACTCGGACGCGAGCTCGGGGTTCTCCGCCCCTAGCCGCCGCAGGCGGTTGCCGGCCTCGTTGAGACCGATGACGTCGAACGGGTTGCCGGCGAACGTGCCGGAGCCACCGTCGGTGAGCAGGTCAACGTACTCGAGGTTCGCCTCGATGTACGTCTCTGCGAGCTGCCGGTTGATCGAGAAGACGAGCGCCTGAACCCTGTTGAGAATGCGCGATCCGAGCAGGTCGCTGTTGAAGTCGAGCCGAAGCTCGGGGCTACGAAACATCCCGCGCAACGCGCGAATGAAGCCATCGGGGATCGTGATCGTCGCGAGCACGTCGCCGGCGCGGAGTGCACGCTCCGCCTCGTCGGGACCGAGCCTGACGAGCTCGATGTCCTCAGCGGTCTGGTCAAGCAGCGCGTCGACGTCGAACTCCTGACCCCCGACCTCGACGACGGACGGGATGTTGTCCAGATCGACGAGCGCAACTCTCGGCTGCTCGCCTGCGTACCTGACGACGAGACCGACGAGCACGGCGACGACGAGCGGGTAGACGATCAGTGCGAGCAGGAGCGCGGGCGACCGCCGCAACAACCGGGTGTCCTTGCCCAGGAGGAAGCGGACCGATCTCATGCCAGCGACTCGAGCGCCGAGGACGCGTTCCACGCTGCCAGGGTTCCCGCGAACACCCGCCGCCCGGCTTCGAGCAGGACAACGTGACTCGCGTGGGCGTCGACCTCGGAAAGATGTTGGGTAGCGAACGCCAGCGCGCCACCACGCTGGGGCAGGACCTCCGCGATCTGCCAGAAACGACGGCGCTGTCGCGGATCGAGAGACGACGTCGGCTCGTCGAGCAGCAGGATGTCTGGATCGACAAGCATCGCGATAGCGAGATTCAGCCGCTGCTGGTTCCCACCCGACAGGACACCGGCCGGGACCGGGTCACTCGCGATCTCGACGGCGTCGAGCAGTTCCCGGGCACGTGCCGCCGGTTTCCGAACGCGCTCGAGCCGGCCAAAATGCTCGAGGTTCTCGAGTGCGGTCAGGCGCGAGTAGAGTGCTGGGCGTTGAGGCACCCAGCCGATCTGGCGATCCGGCGCAGCGTGCACGATTCGGCCGCTGGTTGGCGCCAGCGCGCCGGCGAGCACCGCGAGCAACGTCGACTTGCCCGCTCCGTTCGACCCGACCAACGCGACCGAGTCGCCGGAACCCAGGCTGACATCGACTGCCTCAAGCGCCGTACGATCACCGAACCTGCGTCCGACGTGATGGGCTTCGAGCAGGGGGGCGGAGGGGCGTGTCACATGCGTCGGCGATGTCCGCTCAGGCCCGTATGGTCGCTCCTGTCGAGCGAACCCACGGGCCGGCCCACCGCCCGGTCACTCTAACAGGGTGCCTAGTCCAGAACGCTCCCACGCCGTCGCCAAAGATGTTGGCGGCACGCGCCGGCATCCGCCGAAGCGTCGCCAGTTGGCCGGCGGCTGGCTCGAACCCGTGGACGACCGTCACGCTCCCGAACCGGTCCCACCGTGGCTCGAGGTCGACGGGCGAACCGACGCTCGAGTGAGCTCTGAGGCGCCCGAGCTCGAGATATGGCACGAAGGCGGTTTGAAACGTGTCACGCACTCGACTAGCGTCCTCGGCGTGGCACCCCCCGCTGCATACGCTCTCGGCGACGAACGCGTCCCGAGATCCGTCGTTGTGCGGCTACGGCTACGACGGCTCGTCGTGCTGCTCGCAATCCTCGTAGCGGTGGTGGCGGCGACTGCGCTCACCGTCGACAGACTGGCGAGCGAGGCACCGCTGCCGGCCGTCGCACTGCCGGAGCCGACCGAGCATCTGTTGCCGGGCACGGCGCCCGAGCCGCAGATACTCGCGCTGTTCGAGAACCTGCGCCTGTTCCTCCCGGTCGCCCCGGACCGGGTGACGGCGATCGGCTATCGGGGTTCGGGCGCGGACGCCCTCCCGCTCGATCCGTTCGGCACTCTGGCGAACCCGGGCGTCCTCGTACAGCTGAAGAACAAGCTGTTCGGCGGCGGACAGGACCAGCCCGTGCGCTACTACTTGATCGAGGGCGGGGCCGGGCCCCAGACAGGCGGTGTCGATATCGGGGCACCAGTCGGCACGAACACGTACGCCCCCGTTGACGGCACGATTCTCGCCATCAACCCCGTGGTGATCAGCGGTGAGCTCGTCGGCCATCGCGTGGACATTCAGCCGACGTCGTCCCCTGGTCTCGTTGTGACCGTGACCAATATCCGTGTCGCACCCGGCCTGGAGGCAGGCCACACGGTGACCGCGTCGGAAACGCGGTTGGGCCGGCTCATCGATGTGTCGAGAGTCGAGACGGCGGCCCTGGCCGAGTTCACGCAGGACAGCGGACATCACGTCCACATCGAGATCGTTCAGGCCGCAAACGTGGCACTGCCCTGAAACTTCTCTTTCTCGCCGACGTCTTCGGTCCTGCCGGACGCCAGGGCGTCGAGGACTACCTCCCGTCGATCCGCGAAGACCTGGGTATCGACGTCTGCATCGTGAACGGGGAGAACGCGGCCGACGGAGCGGGCATCACCGCACGCATCGCCCGCCGCCTGCTCGAGGCCGGCGCCGATGTCGTTACGACGGGCAATCACGCATTCCGCCAGAAGGACAGCGCCGGTCTCTACGACGAGCTCGACCGGGTCCTTCGGCCCGCTAACGTCTCGGCGCCGGGCGTGCCGGGACGTGGTGCCACCGTGGTCGCGGGGGCGGGCGGCGTCGAGGTGGCGGTCATCACCCTGCAGGGATCGCTGTTCATGACCACTCCGACGAGTCCATTCCTCGTGGTCGACGCCCTGATCGACGAGGCCCTGGCGGCGACACCGGTCGTCATCGTCGATTTCCACGCGGAAGCGACGAGCGAGAAGCTCGCGCTCTCGCAGTATCTCGACGGCCGCGCGACAGCCGTTCTCGGCACGCACACCCATGTGCAGACGAGCGATGCGCGCGTGCTCCCGGGCGGCACCGCGGCCATCACCGACGCCGGCATGTGCGGGCCGCACGACTCGGTGATCGGCGTCGAGTCGGAGCTCGCAATCCGGCGGATGCGCACGGGCCTTCCGGTGCGTTTCCGGCCGGCGACCGGCGGCGTTCGCCTCGAAGGGGCGCTCGTCGAGTGCGATCCGTCGACGGGTAGAGCCTCAAGTTGCGAGGCCTTCCGCTTAAGCGCCTA
>JAUVPB010000330.1 GCA_030598925.1 Actinomycetes bacterium | reverse complement strand
CGGATGCCCTGTTTGAGCGCCCGGTCGAGCTCGAGCACCTCGCTTCCCTCCTCGCGGAGACGAGCGAACGTCGGGAGCGGCGAGTGGGCTACGAGGGGCATGTTGAGTACGACGCGTTGCGGCTACGTCATCTAAGCAGACGGGCAGGCCGCTCGCGGCGCCGCAGCCAGGCTCACGCGTGCCGTTTATGATCGTCGCACCTGCGAGAGGAGGCAACACGATGGCGCTGACCAAAGCCGCGCTTATCCAGTTCTCGGGTGCGCTCGAGAAAGAGAAGAACGTCGAGAAGGCCCGGACGTACGTCGCCGAGGCCGCGGGCGCTGGCGCCAACATCGTCTGCCTTCAAGAGCTCTTCAACACCACGTACTTCTGCTACACCGAGGACCCTGAGTTCTGGTCGTTCGCCGAGCCCATTCCCGGCCCGACCATCGACGCGATGAGCGACCTGGCCAAGGAGCATGGCATCGTGCTGGTCGCGCCGATCTACGAGAAGGCGATCAAGGGTGAGCTCTACAACACCGCCGTGGTGATCGGCCCGGACGGCGAGATCATGGGCAAGTACCGGAAATCGAGCATTCCTCTCGTCAAGACGCCGTCGCTCGTGGGCAACGAGAAGTACTACTTCAAGCCAGGAAACCTGGGCTTTCCCGTCTGGCAGACGCCGTGGGGCGTCAACGTCGGCGTGATGATCTGTTACGACCGGCACTTCCCCGAGCACGCCCGACTCCTCGCACTGAACGGCGCCGACCTGGTGTTCGTACCCACGGCGACGTGCGGCATGTCGCGCTATCTCTGGGAGATCGAGCTGCAGGCGCACGCAATCGACAACATCTACTACGTCGGCGGCGTGAACCGCGTGGGCTTCGACGATGGCGGCTCGCCGGACCAGAAGTACTACGGGGCGAGCTTCTTCGCCAACCCGAAGGGCGAGATTCTCTCGCAGGCCAGCGAGGACGACGACGAGATCGTCTACGCGGAGATCGACGGCGGCATGATCGAAGATCTCCGGAACGAGTGGGGCTTCTTCCGCGACCGGCGGCCGGACATGTACGCGGGGCTGTCAGCGTAGAGCAGGAGGTTCCGGTGCGATCTCTCATCACCAACGGCACGGTTGTTACCGCGCTCGGAAGCTACGACGCAGACGTGCTGATCGACGAGGGCACGATCGCCCAGATCGGACGCGGGCTCGAAGTCGAGGGATCCGAGGTCGTCGACGCCGCCGGCAAGTACGTGATGCCAGGCGCGATCGATGTCCACACGCACCTCGACACGCCCTGGGGAACCACGTACACGACGGTCGACGACTGGCGCGCCGGCTCGATCGGGGCGGCCTGCGGTGGCACCACCACGATCGTCGACTTCGCGCTTCAAACAACGGGACAGAGCCTGAAGGAGGCGATCGACGGCTGGCACGAGAAGGCCGCCGGCAACTCGGTCGTCGACTACAGCTTCCACGCGATGGTGCTCGACCTGACCGGTGACGTCTTGGGAGAGATTCCCGAGTTGATCGACCGCGAAGGCATCCCGAGCTTCAAGGTGTTCATGGCGTACAAGGGCGTCGTGCAGGTCGACGACGAGACGCTGCTCAAGACGATGCTTACGGCGGGCGAGCACGGCGGGCTCGTGATGGTGCACGCCGAGAACGGCGATGCGATCCAGGTGCTGCAAGACCGCTATGCCGAGGCGGGTGACCTCGGGGTCGAGTTCTGGCCTCGCAGCCGCCCCGCCGAACTGGAGGCGGAGGCCGCACACCGCGCGATCACGCTCGCCGGGCTCGCCGACGCGCCCCTCTACATCGTCCACGTGTCGAGCGCGCTGACCGTCGAGGAGATCGCGCGCGGACGCGCACGCGGAGTCGGGGTCTACGGCGAGACGTGTCCGCAGTACCTCGTGCTCGACGAGAGCCGCTACCTCCAAGACGACGGCGCGAAATGGGTGATGGCGCCACCGTTGCGGCCGGCGTCG
>JAUVPB010000033.1 GCA_030598925.1 Actinomycetes bacterium | reverse complement strand
GCACATGAAACCCCTGCAAATACAACTTGTTTGTGGTCGTATGGCATTAAGCGTGCTCGACCACGGCACGGCCTGTCACGCCGGAGGTCGCGGGTTCGAGTCCCGTCGCTCCCGTTAGAGAAGTACCTGCTAAGGCGGGGTTTCGTTGTCCTAAGTGCTACGGGCCAGCGTCGCTGGCGCCTGATCCACGCCTAAACGGTTCGTCATGGACCTATGGCTACCGCTAGGCGAGGCCGCGTTCTACGGCGCGTCGCCTGTGGTATGAACCCAGACGTAGTCGGTCGCCGCCGCGCCCATGTGGCAGCTCGAACAGACGTTGCCGCTTGCAAGAATGCTGAACGCGTCGTCGGGTCCATTACGCGCGTACTCGACGAACTCCCAATCGTTGCTCGCCGGATCGAAGCCTGCGATCTTGCGCATGATCGCGACCAGGCCGGTGAAGTCGCGATCTGGTCGGGTGGCGTGTTTGACGATGATCGTCCCGTCGGGGTAAGAGAGTCCCTCGCTCAGGCGGTCGGCCTCACGGCTCGCAAACACGTCCTTCGTGCCAAGGTGCGGGTCGCCGACCTCGTTTGGCGCGATCGGCTCGGCGTTGAGCTTCACCCAGTTCTCGTAGCCGAAAATGTCCTCGGGGAGGCCCTCGGGCAGAGGCGGCGGCGATGGCTCGGCTGGCGGTTCAGGTCCGGCGGGCGGCTCATTAGGGGTGGGACCCGACTCGGTAGGTGGTGATGGTGTGGGCTCGGTCGCTGGCTCGGATGAAGCAGGCTCAGGGGGCGGTTCCGGCTCGGTCGCCGGCTGTGTGGGAGTCGTCGCTGGCGCTGAGGCGGGGCCGTCGCCCGACCCTCCGCAGCCTGCGAGCACTAGAGCTGTGATCATCAAGCAGGTGAATGCCAGGACTCCAGCTGTCGCCCTCACGACGGCGGACGATACAAGATCGGGCCCACGCGGCGACCATCTCCGGTCGGCTCTTCAACCAGGCCCTAGACACCCTCCAGTCGCGTAACAACGCTTAGTCTTCTGCTCAAGTCGGCCGACTCGCGGCTTGGACGATGTCCCGAGAGTTGCGAGAGTTGCGCTCAGGGTTGCGGCCTCGTAGGCTCCCATTCCAGGGCGCGGGCGAGGCATACCTTTTCAGACACTCCGTCTTCGAACTAGAGGAGGATCGACGAGATGACCGATGACTGGCTGTTCAAGAGCGAGAGCTATGGCAACTGCAACTGCGCTGTGAATTGTGGTTGCCAGTACAACATTCCAAGCACCCACGGCTACTGTCAGTCGGCCTACGTCGGCAACGTCGTCGACGGTCATTTCAACGATACGCCGCTTGCGGGGCTGCAATGGGCGGTGTTTTACAAATGGCCCGGCGAAATCGCGGACGGAAACGGCGAACGTCAGATCGTGATTGACGAACGCGCCGATGAGGCACAGCGGATCGGGCTTGAAACGATCATCTCAGGCGGAGCGTGCGAGCCCTTCAGCAATGTTTTCGCCGTGTTCGCGACTACATGCACGGAGTTTTACGAGACACTGTTCCTGCCGATTGATCTCGAAGTGAACTTGGAGCTCAAGACCGCGAAGGCTGAGATCCCGGGCATCGTGACTAGCACTGCCAAACCGATAATCAACGACTTCACTGGTGAGCCGTTCAACATTGCGCTGGCGCGCCCGAGTGGCAGTTTCGAGTTCACCTATGCAGAGATCGGACAAGGCACGACCTCAGTAACGAGTGATATCGAGATGGCGTACGAGGATTCATGGGCCATGTTTTGTGTCCACCACTTCAATCAGGATGGGCTGGTTCGCGAACGATCGAGGCTCACAGCATGGCTGGGCAGATGAGACCGGCTTGACATAACGCCTGGACGTCCGGGTCTGGTCGCCTCATCGGCCGGCACGCTTCTCGTCGCGTGGCCTGCAGGCGTCGGGCTCCTGTGGCCAGGCTCGCTCATCGTGCGCGTCGGCCGAGCGCGCGCAGCCGGTCTACCCAGGTTCGGCCGCCCGGGCGAGCCGAGCGCCCGGACGTGCGTCGTACGCCCAGCCACGAGAGGGCGATGCCGAGCGGTCGCGCGTCCGCGCTCCCGGGGTCGATGTCCCGCGGCGACACGGTTCGGGGTACGTGCAGGTCAAGCCGAAGCTGGTGACGGTCACCGGCGGCCGCGACCTGTTGCGGGATCACGCCTGAGAACTGCCAGCCGCCGCCCGGCGACGCGTTCGCACGCAACGGGATGGCCGTGCCATGGACCTCGAGCCGTAGGCCCTCGAGCACATCTGGGGCAATAGCCAGGAGGACGCGCAGATCGAGCTCGAGCTCAGCTCGCGTATCGACCGAGAGGATCACGGTCGATCGTGTCAGCGGCCCGCTCCAGCGAAACGGACGGTCGTGCGGATCGCTCTCGGTCGCGTACCACTCGTGGCCCGCCACCGGCTGGTCGAAGATGAGTGCGGCCTCGCGCGGCGGCGAATCGGAGCTGAGCGCCCCGACGCCTTTCAGCTGGCGGTTCGCGGCGGCGAACGCCCCGGGCGGCTGAGGGTCCGGAACACCTGGGACGACGCCGGCACCGGTCACGAAGGCGCGGATCACATCGACGAGCTCTCGCTCGACCAGGCCCGGCTCTCGCTCCAGTCGCAGGGCAAGCGTGCGCTGCTCGTCGACACGGCGCTCCCGGTAGGCGTCCCGGCGCCAGGCGGCGGGGAACTTGAACACGGTAGCGTCGCCACCTCCTACGAATCGGGCCCCCGCATCCCAGGCGCGGAGCTGCCAGTCGACATCGACCGGTAGCTCGGTCTCGCGCGGCGGCCGCCACGGCCCGATTCGCTCTGTGAGGCTTCGTCGATGCAGGATCGTCGAGGGCGGAAGGAATACGTCCCGTTCCGGTTGTCCGGATCGCGTGACCCCGCTCGCCCAACGGAGATCCGAGTCTGGCGGCCCGTAGAGAATCCCGATCGCGTATGCGAGATCGGCACGCGACTGCTCGGCGGCTGCCAGGAGCAATTCGAGGTGACGCGCATGCCAGAGATCGTCATGACCGAGGTAGGCGATCCAGGGCGATCGCGCCGCGTCGATGCCGGCGTTGTTCGGTGCCGACTGGCCACCGGAGTTCTCATCGAGACCAATCCAGCGCGCGCGTGCATCGCCGCGCTCTGCGACGACCTGCTCCGAGTCATCGGTGCAGCCGTCGCCGACGACGAGCACCTCGATCTCCTCAAGGGTCTGCGCGAGCGCTGACACCAGACTCAGACGCAGAGCCTCAGACCAGTTGTACGTCGCGATGACGACGCTCACCCGCGGCGACGCCGAAGGTGTCACGGCTATTTCCCGTTGGAGCTGAAGCGGAAGGGGATCCGATCGTTGTCGAGCGGGAGCCGGTACTTGTCGGGATCCGCGTGGTTGTAGTGCTGGCTCGGCATGTTGACGAACGCTGCATCCGTCTCGCCCACGTTCTCGACCGCGTGCCACACGTTTGCGGGCGTCACGAAGATCGCACGGTTGCGCTCCGTGAATGTCAGCTCGACCACGTTTCCGGCCGTCGTTGATTCAGGGCGCTCGTCGTACCAGACCCAGCGCATGGCGCCGAAAAGTACCGCGATACGGTCATCCTGCGAGTGATGCATCACCCAGCCTTTCACGACACCCGGCCTCACGGTGGCTAGGTACGCGTGCTCGACCGGCTCGTCGCCGAGCTCCCACAGTGAGCGGTAGAGCTCGCAAAGCTCGCCTCGCTCATCGGGAAGCGTCCGAAGCTCGCGCACGACGAGGCCGTCGATCGACGGCCCGATGCGCTCGCCCTCCGGCGTGACGCTTTGCACCTCCTTGAGGGGCGTTCCTGATGTCGGGGCCCGTTCCATCATGGTGGATTCTACGCAGCCCGCCGATCGATGAACCTCAGCTGCCGGGAGGTTGCTGCCCGGGTGCGCTCCCGCCTAAGCTGTCTCGCTCCGGCGCGGAGCCGGAGGCGGAGAGCGCCACGTACTCGAACAGCAGAGGGACATGCGTATGCCCGAACGAGGCGACTACATATTGATCGCCCGGATGGACGTCGATCCGGACAAAGAGGACCTGTTCAACAGGTCTATGACGAGGAGCGCATCCCGTCACTGCTGAGGGTCCCCGGCGTTCACTCGGTTCAACGGTTTAGCAAGGAACCGTTGAGCATGGTAATCGGCGGAGAAGTCAAAACAGTTGTTGCCGAAGGCGAGCCGAAGTACAGCGCCGTCTACGAAATCGAGGGCCCCCATATCCTCGTGAGTGACGAATGGACTGCTGCCGTTGAGGAAGGACGCTGGCCGGAGCAGGTGCGCCCCTACACGCACAACCGGAGCCACGTGCTGCGCCAACGTCTGGGCTGAGCGTGCAGGGTCGCGCAGCGCTCGACCGCCACAGATCTTTCGTCTGATGTCCGGGTCGGTGCTCGGCGCACGGGCAGGAGGGCGAGGGCGGACGCCGCTCGTTCCCTATGGTTACGTGCAAGCATGGGAGGGAAGGTCGTTCTGGGGTGCGTTGCTGTGCTCGCTGCCGTTGCCGCGATGAGCGTGGCGGGAGTCTCGCCTGCTCACAGCGGCGTCGCGAAGCACAACACGTTCGACGCGCGGGGTCTCGAGGCCACGCTCACTGTCGAGGCCGGGAGCGCAGCGGTCAAACGACAGCAGCCCCGCCGCTTTCGGAAGGGGCTGTGGGTTTCGGTGCCCAGAGCCCCGAGTCTCCTACTAGCACGCCTGAAAATCAGCCTGAAGAAGCCGAGTGGGCGTCTAGCAAAGGCGGGTTCGGGCGCCGCAATGAGGCCTCAGAAGCCGATCGTGACCATCCGCGAGCGCGCGTCGCTGTCCAACGGTCTGGGAGCGGTGAGCAGCCTGTGGCGGGTCAGCCCGTCAAACAGGTTCGTTGCCGCTGTCGCGTTCGTCCATCGCCTGAGTAGGCAGTCGGGCGCCTCAGCGCGCGTCTACGTCGAGGTTCGTTCGCGGGTCCCGATCCGCAACGTCAAGGTCCGCTGGGAGCGTTTTCGAGCTCGAGACCTTGCCACCCGGCACTTCGGTTCGTGTCTGCTTACGCTGCCCGAACGGGCGCGAATGCAGCACTACGCCAAGCGCATCGGCGGAAGGCTGCCCGATCCGTACACGGCATGGGATATAGCCACGATGGTGACCGCGACCGACTGCGGATCGGTACGGCGCGGCTTTCTTGACGAGGTCGGCTTCCCAGGCGGCACGGGTACGGACGCCGGCGGGGGCACGGGAGGCACCGACGGTGGCTCGGCAGGTGCCGGTGGCTCCGGTGGTGGCGGTTCCGGTGGCGAGGCTCGGGCGATGCTGGCAGCGGTTCTGGTGGTGGAGCTGGTTCCGGCGGTGGCGGCTCCGTCCCGATTGCGTGTGAAGGTGTCGCAGCACCGGCGGGTATTCCCATGGAGTACGTCGTCGCCATACTTTGCGATGCGGACTCGACGACGATCACGATTCCGAAGCTCAGCGGCAACTCGTGGAAAGCGGCGGCGTCGCTGGACGGCGCAGGCACGTGTACGACGCCCAACGGGAACGTGACCTGCACGCTCGAGGCCCAACTCGCGCAGACCCTCGTCGTGACGTCGACCAAGAACGTTCCAGTAGGGAGCACGGTCACGGCCACGGTCGGCGGGCTGCCGGGAGGCGTCTCGCAACCCGTGCCGATTACCTTCGAAGCGGGGTAGGCACAACCTAAAGCTTGGTGCCTCAGGAGCCGACGACTGTTAGGAGACCTCCATTGCCCGACGTGCGCACAACGCGCTCGCAGCTCGGCGGGGCAGGAGATAGGAGCAGCGTTGCTACGGAAGCGATCGGGTCGACGGCCCGAGACCGAAGCTGAGCAAGAAGCGCGGAGAAGACGCGACGCTGAGATCGTGATCACCCGGTGTCGCTTCTGCGAAGCGATTCGCGAAGGCACGCTCAGCGACGGCCGCAGGTGGCACGCGCTGCACCTTCGTGATCGGCATCCAGAGTTCGAGTTGAAGGCGACGCCCTCCGCGAACGCACGCGGCCGCTCGTAGCTAGCGATCCATGCCTCGGGAGCCGACCGGGCTCAGGAGACGACGAGCACTTCGCAGCCTGCCTCGCGCTGCACCTCGGGCGTGACGCTGGCCCCGAAGAGCTTTGCGAAGAAGCCGTGATGGTGGTCGCCGATCACGAGCAGCTCAGCCTTGCGTGCCTTGGCAGCCGCGACAAGGACGCTCGCGGGCTCACCAGGCTCCCAGACGTACTCCGCAGAGACGTCGTGGGGCGCAAGGAGCTCGCGCGCGTGCTCGAACGCTTTGGTGATATCGGGCGGCTCGGGAAACTCGGTCGGCGCCCGACCGTCGCTCAGCGTCCCGTACTGGCGCGGTGTCCGCGGGTCGAGCAGCATCTCTGCGACCGCGACGACTAGCAGCGTGCATCCTCGCGCCTTGGCCTCTTCCGCGGCTCGCTCCAGCGCCTTGTTGGCAGGTTGCTGGTCGTCGTAACCGACGACGATTGTCTTCGCCATGGGCGGTGATGCTACCCGTTGAGAGGGATCCTCCGGTCTGGGACAGGAGGGCCGCCACCGGAATCGGGCGAGCGCGCAGCGTCCGCGCCCCGCTGCATGCGCAGGGGTCGGCACGGACTCACCGAGCGTCGTAGGATGCGGGCTCGCTGGCCTTTCCGCGGAGAGGCGGGACCAGGGGCGTCAACGAGAACGGAGCCGACGAGGTCGCCGTGACCGAGGTACCACAGCTGCCCGATCGAACGACTGAGTTCGCCTGGCATTCCCTGTCGGCGGCCGATACGACCGAGCGACTCGACGTTGACCCCGCGGCCGGGCTCGACGCCGCCGAAGTCGAGCGCCGCCTGGCCGAGCACGGGCCAAACGAGCTGCCCTCGGAGCCCGAGCCGAGCGTCTGGGCGGTGGCGAGCGCGCAGCTTGCGAACCCGATGAACATCATGTTGGCGATCGTCGCGCTTGCGGCGTTCCTGATCGGCCAGGCCGGGACGGGCATCGTCGTGGGCCTTCTAGTCACGCTCAACGTGGTGATGGGCTCGAACCAGGAGCTGAAAGCCCGCGCCAGCGTGGACGCGCTCGCGGATCTCCAGGTACCGAAGGCGCGCGTCAGGCGGTCGGGGCGCATCGAGGAGGTCGATGCGACCGGTTTGGTCCCCGGCGACGTAGTTCAACTGGAGGCGGGCGATCTCGTGCCCGCCGATGGTCGGATCATCAACTCGGCCACGCTCGAGGTACAGGAGGCCGCGCTCACGGGGGAGAGCGCTCCGGTGGCGAAGGATCCAGCAACGCTTGGAGCAGGGGATGTCGGCCTCGGTGACCGAACGGACGTCGTATTCCAGAACACTCAGGTCACCAGAGGAACGGCGACGGTTGTGATCACCGAGACCGGAGCCTCGACGGAGATGGGCCGCATCGCCGGCATGGTCACCGCCGTCAAGCGGTCACGCTCCCCACTCCAGAAGGAACTCGACGGGCTCACCAAGATCTTTGGTGCGGTCGCTTGGGTCGCCGTTGGCATCATCGCGATCTTCGGTGTGGCGCGTGGGCAGGACGGCGAGACGCTCATCTTGCTGTGCGTTGCGACCGCGATCTCGGCCATCCCAACCGGCTTGCCGACGTTCGTTCAGCTGATGCTGTCTTCCGGGTCGCGGCGCCTCGCCGAGGAGAAGGCCGTGGTCAAGTCGCTGACGGACGTTGAGACGCTCGGCGGTACGACTGCGATCAACAGCGACAAGACCGGCACGCTGACGATGAACGCGATGACGGCGACGTCGATGCTCGCCGGCGGCGAGTGGTTCAGCATCGAAGGCAGCGGCTACCAGAAGACCGGCGCGATCCTCCGACGCGCAGGCGGGGACGCACCCGACTTTCGGCGGTTGGCGCTCGGACTGTGCCTTTGCTCGGATGCCACGGTCGCAGACGACCAGACGATCATCGGCGATCCGACGGAGGCGGCCCTGGTTGTTCTCGCGGCGAAGATCGGCGTAGACGCCGAGGAGACGCGACGCGAGCTTCCGCGCGTCGCGGAGGTGCCGTTCGACTCCGCGTACAAGTTCATGGCGACCTTCCATAAGACGCCGCCCGGGATGGTGCGCGACAGCCTGTCGGAGCCGACCTTCGCCAGCGTGAAGGGCGCCCCCGACGTCGTTCTCGGCCGCTGCGATCGCGCCTACTGGCACGGCGAGATCGTTCCGATCGACCAGGTACGCGACGAGATCGTGGCAGCGAACAGAGCGCTCTCCGAACGCGGGTTGCGTGTGCTGGCGTTCGCCGCCCGAGGTGTGAGTGACGCCGATCTGGCGCGCGCGGCTAACGACCCGATGCCGCTCGTCTCGGATCTCGTGATGGTCGCTCTCGTCGGGATCATCGACCCGCTGCGGACAGAGGCGAAGGATGCGATACGGATCGCACGGGATGCGGGCATCGATGTCCGGATGATCACCGGGGATCACACGGTCACGGCTCGGGCGATCGCCGACGACCTGGAGCTCGGTCCCGGTGTGATCACCGGAATGGAGTTCGCGCAGCTCCCAGACGAGCAGGTAGAGCGGCAACTACCGGCGCTGCACGTGTTCGGACGCGTGGCGCCCGAGGACAAGGTGCGGCTCGCGGCGCTGATGCAGGATGCCGGCGAGGTCGTCGCGATGACCGGGGACGCCGTGAACGACGCGGCGGCATTGAAGCAGGCCGACATCGGGGTCGCCATGGGGAGCGGGTCGGAGGTCTCGAAACAGGCGGCCAAGATGATCCTGACCGACGACAACTTCGCCACTCTCGTGCGGGCGGTCGAGCTGGGTCGCGACATCTACAGGCGTATCTCTTCCTACGTTCGCCTCCAGCTCACCGTCCTCTCTTCGGTGCTGCAACTGATGTTGCTTGCGACGATCTTCAACATCAACGAAGGCATGGCGCTGTTTCCGCTGATGCTGTTGTTCTGCAAGTTCTTCGTTGTCGCGACGGTCGTCGTCGGCTTCATCACCGATATCCAGGACCCCGGTGTCATGCAGCGGCCGCCGCGCGCGCCCGGGGCCCGCATCGCCAACCGGGGAGCGGTGATCAGGTGGCTCTTCAACGGCCTGGTCGTGGCCGGAAGCGCCCTCGCGGTGCTCGCCTGGGGTCCCGACGAGCCGAGCACCTCGGAGGCGTCGGTTGCGATGACGATGGCGTTCGGCATCGTCGCCTTCAGCGCGGTCAACCTGGGCCTGGCGATGCGGCGCGAGCGCCAGCCCGCCTGGGCGGGGCCGATGTTCCCCTACCTCGGCTGGATCATGCTGGGGTGGGCGCTCAGCTGGGCCGCGATCGAGCTGCCGATGCTCCAGCGAGCTCTTCTCACCACCTCGCTCAGCGGTGAGCAGTGGCTCGTTGTTCTCGCTCTCTCGCTCGCCGCGCCACTCGTGGTCGAGCTCCACAAGGCCGTTCTGCGTCACGGGAGCGGTGCCGAGCCGCCACTCGCCTGACCCCCTTCTCGCCGGGCTAGCCTCAAAGGGGCTCGAGAACCCGATTGATCTCCATGCGCGGCTCTCCCTCGCATATATCCCTCCTAGCCGTGGAGCAGGCTTTAGCGGTGAGCATCCGTCGCGTGCGGCCAACGACGCCGGCAAGGGTCGGGCGATAATCTGGACCGTCAGACACTCAACCCGTTTACGGAGGCGGCATGGCGAGCGCACCGAACGAGCGATTCAACATCCTGTTCGTCGTGAGCGACCAGGAATACGCCCATCAGGCGATACCAGCCGGCGTGTCTCTGCCGAATCACCAGCGGCTGCGCGCAAGCGGTGTGACGTTCGTGAACCAGCAGGTAACGACGACGGTTTGCACGCCGTCGCGCTCGGTGATGCTGACGGGTCAGCACACGCCGCATACGGGCATGTGGGACAACACGAACATGGCCTGGATCTCCGAGATGGACCCGGAGCTGCCGACCGTTGGTCACATGCTCCGGGATGCCGGCTACTACACGGCGTTCAAGGGCAAGTGGCACCTGAGCGAGCTCCCGGCCGAGGGTACCGAGGACGCGCTCGAACCGTACGGGTTCGCCGACTTCCAGGAATGGGGTGACACCTATGGCGCGCCGCTAGACGGCTACCGACGCGATCCCGACGTCGCCGATGAGGCTGCGAGCTGGCTCCGGACTCGCGCTGCCGATCTGGGGGCTGCGCAGCCCTGGTTCCTCGCCGTCAATTTCGTCAACCCCCACGACATCATGTTCCTCGACACCGACCCGGATGGTGGAACGCAGAGGAGCGAGCTCTTCCCGATCTTTCCCGCACCCGATGTCGCGCCGTACACGGACGAGCTGGCGGTCGAGCTGCCCGCGAGCTTCGATGCCGATCTCTCGGCCGAGCCCGAGGGCGTGCAGGCCTACGCTCATCTCTGCGATGTGAGCTACGGAGAGATCCCGAGAGACAGCACCGACCAGTGGCTGCGTCACGTCAACTACTACGTCAACTGCATCCGCGACGTTGACCGGCATCTAGGGACGGTGCTGGACGCACTAGAAGCGTCGGGTCAGGCCGAGAACACGATCGTTCTCTACACGTCGGATCACGGCGAACTGGCGGGCGCGCACGGGCTGCGCCAGAAGGGTGGGGTCGTATATCGGGAGACTGTGAACGTTCCGCTGATCGTCGCCCACCCGGCTGGGCCGAAAGGCGTCGAGACCCACGCCGTCGGCTCTCATCTCGACTACGCGCCCACGCTGCTCGGATTCGCCGGGGTGAGCGAAGCGGAGCGCCGGAGCCGGCGTCCGGACCTGCACGGCCACGATCTCAGCGGCGTGATCCACGATCCCGACAGCGATGGCCCCCGCGGCAGTTCGCAAAGGCCCGGCAGGGGCGCACTCTACACCTACGACATGCTCTCCTCGGTGGACATCGACTGGACAGCCAGAGTCGCCGCGGCCACGATCGACATGGGCGACGCCGAGGTCGTCGGCACCGACGGCGACGCCGACAAGGGGCGGGTGCGTACGGCGCTGGAGACGATGAGCGGTGTATTGCACCCTGACTTCGGCCTTCGCCACAACCTGCGCGGCGTCTTCGACGGGCGGCACAAGCTCGTCCGCTACTTCGCGCTCGACGGCTACAACACGCCGCAGGACGTTGAAGCGCTCCGGAAGGACAACGACGTCGCCCTCTACGACCTCCGGACTGATCCCGAAGAGCGCGAGAACCTCGCGAACCCCGACCACACTCGCTACGACGAAGGGCTCCTGGTCTCACTCAACGCCAAGCTCAACGCGCTAATCCGCGCCGAGATCGGAACCGACAAGGCGCTCGTCAAGCGGCCTCTCCTCACGGTTATCGGCTCCACGATCAGCGAGAAGCTGCGAGCGCGTTTCTAGGACGCCCGCACGGTCTCAGCGAAAGGCCCGCGCCAGGGACGTACGATTTTCAGCTCAGCTGGGCGAACATGTCGTTGCCGGATGTCGAATCCTCTTGGGGCACTGTCGGCTGGAAGACGTCCCAATGTTCGGCGATCTTGCCGTTCTCGAGCCGGTAGATATCGACCACGGCCGAGTCGCCGAGACCTTCGGGACGAGCCCGAGAGTGCACCAGCACGAGGTCGCCTTGTGCGACGATCCGCTTGACCTCCACGTCAACTGGGCCCGCTGCGACCAGGCTGCGGTACCGATCGAGGCCGTCACCAGAGTCAGGGTTGTGCTCGGCATGCGGCTCGACAAATAGCTCCTCGAGCGGCGCGGCGTTGCCGGTCGCGTAGACCTCGTCGTACAGTCGCCGAACGACAGCGATGTTGGCGCCAGTGTCGGCGTTCGCCGTCGGATCCCCGCCTCCGTCGACCATGGTTCGGCCACTCTCGTTGACGGCCGAGGCGTCGGCGTTCTGGAAGACGCTCCAGTGCTCGACGATCTGTCCGTTCTCGTCGAAGCGGTAGATGTCGGCCGCGACCGCCTCGGCTCCTGGTGTCGGCTCGAGCGCCGCGTCGAGCGCGTACGTTGAGTGGAGCGCGACGAACTCGCCGTCTTCGAGCACGCGGTGCGTCTCGACGAGGTCGCCGTCGGCGCCTTCGAGGCTCTCGACGAGGGCGACCACACCCTCCAGCCCGTCCTCAAGGGCCGGATTGTGCTCGTAGTAGACGTCGCCGAGGGCCGCCACGCTGGCCGCCGGGTCCCGTTCGTTGAAGATCGCTTCGACATGAGCCACCGTGGCGTCGCCGTTCGCGGTCGAACCACCGATCGGATCATCTCCTGGCGTCTCGGTCGCTGGGGGGATCGGCTCGGGGGGCTGTCCTTCGGCGCCCTCACCAGCTGGTGGCGGCTCGGGGAGCGAGCTCGGCTCCTGCGGTGCCGGCGGCTCCGACGGTCCGACGCCCTCAGCGCCGGAGCTCTGTGGTGGAGCGGCAGTCTCGACGACGACGACGATGGTGCGCCCCTCGTCGCGCCACCATTCCGCGAGCTCGCTCGCAGATCGTTGCCAGCGTGCCTCGAGTTGGATCAGCTGCTCGTCCACCGTCCAGATCACGAGCGGGTTGCCCTGGTCGTCAACCGTGCAGAGGAACCGGCCCAGGGTCACGCCCTGCACGGATTCGATCGACCCCTCCGCGACGGCGTCGTTGCCGCATTCGCCCGTGTCTGGTGTCGCGCCGGATTCGAGGACGCGCGCCGCGTATGAACTCTGGAGATCGGCGTCAGAGGCGAACTGGTACGCGAAGAGCTCGATGCCGATCGAGTTGACGCAGTAGACGCTGGCGGTGCTGAGCGGGGGTGCGCCTGCGACCGCGCGACATTGATCCCTGAAGGAGATCGGGAGGAGCGCAATGAGTACGTTCTCCCCGTCTGTTATGACAACTGCGCTCGTTGTAGTCTGCGGCGCTCCGGTCTCCGGCACCGCGACGACGACCGAGACGGGCGAATCTTCGTCGACCTCCGTCCCGGCCCGGGGCACCTGCGCGAGGACGGTGCCGACCTGGATCTCGCTGAGCCGTCGGCCGAAGCGGCTGCCGAGGGTAAGACCGGCCTCTTGTAGCAGGAGCTCCGCCTCGACTGCGCTCTGGGCGCCGGTCACGCTCGGAACCGTCGTCTTGTTCGGCAGCGCGAACGCGAGAATCAGCCCGAGCGCAAGCCCGAGCAGCGCGAGCGCCAGCAGGCTCCACCAGGGGATGAGCGCCTTCTGGCCGAATCGGCCAGAACGGGTCGTCGAGGTGTTCGCGCCGCCGGCCGTCAGGCACGAGATCTCGAACGGTGCCGCAGCTGCGTCACTGAACCAGGCGCGCTTGGCAGAGCGGACGGAGAGGTTTACCCAGCCGTGTTCGCCGGGTCGCAGGTGGATCGGAGATGCGCTGAGCTCACAGCGTAGGCCGTGGCCGCGGGCGCAGATGTAGGCGTCGACGGGCAGTGCGCTGTGGTTCTGCGCCGTGATCATGAAGTCGCCCCGCCGGCGGCCTCGCGTCTCCTGCGGGATCAGGGTGACGCCGACGTTGGAAGGAATCTCCCAGGGTTGATCAGGCAGCTGAGGCTCGGTCACGGTGTCTCGCGGGAGCGTTGTTGTCTCTCTGCGCGCGGTGCGCGAGCAGAGAGCATCTCCCCAACGAGGTTACTGTTCATCATGCAATAGCGTCTCACCTGCCTCATATCGGTCGTTCCGCGAAGACTGTTGACTCCAACTTTCGGCGGGAGAAGCGAGCGACCGGCATTGAACGCGATGCCGCACGGGCAGCAGGAGATGGAGGCCGGTGCACCAGCCTCCGTCCCCAGCGATCGCACCGAGTCAGGGCCGTCAGTCCCCAGGTTTGATGTTTCTCCTGTCCACCCGGTGCGAGCCGGCAGTCTATGACATAAGTCAAAAACCGTCTCGGACTGGCTGTGACTACGATTCGGTTATCGTCACCGAGTAGACGTAGACGGGCTTGGCGAGTTGTTGCGACGCGTCGCCGAGTGACTCGATGGCCTGCGCGATTTCGAGCCCCTCGGTCACGCGGCCGAATTTCGAGAAGTCCGGCGGAAGAAAGCTCGCATCGCCGGTCACGATGAAATATTGGGAGCCATTCGTGTCAGGTCCCGCGTTCGCCATCGCGAGATCGCCTATCGCGTAGCCGTCTGTGGGCAGCTCGTCTTCGAACGAGTAGCCCGGTCCGCCGGTTCCGTTGCCAAACGGGTCGCCACCCTGGATCACGAACCCGCTCACGGCACGGTGGAAAGTGAGACCGTCGTAGAAGCCCGCGCGTGCGAGCTCGACGAAGTTGTTCGTCGTCAAGGGCGCAATCACCGGGTCGAGCTCGAGCACGATCTGTCCGCAGCTCGTCTCGAGCGTCGCCGTGTAGGTGGCGCCATCGACGAGCGCGAGCTCTGGCGGTGCGTCGAACATCGGCGGGTCGGGCGGAGGATCGGGCGCGCGGGTCGTGCAGGTCACGCCCGTAGGGGTCTCGAACTCCTCGCCGGCTTCCTCCGCCGGCGCGGTTGGCTCGGCAGGAACGGGTTCAGGGGGTGCGGGCTCTGGTGGCGGCTCGTCGGCAGGCGGAGGCGCTGGTGGTGGCTCGTCCGGGGGAGGTGGCGGCTCTTCCTCGGGCGGCGCCGGGGGCGCCGGTTCGGGCGGTTCCGGCGACGTCGGCGGCTCCGCCGGCTCGGTGGTCTCGACCGCTGCCGGCTCCGCGGGCGCGCCGCTACCGCTGTCGTCGTCGCCACCACCGCACGCCACAACCGCGAAGAGGATTCCGGCGACGGCGAGTACGGGAAGCAGTCTGGTTGAGGCTCTGCGCACACGCATTTGAGCAACGCTAGCAGCGGTACGGCGGCCGGCCTCCCGTTGTTCGTGCGATCCGCGCGTGGCCCGCAGGCCGACGTGTCCTCTCACTCGGAGGGGGTGTCTTCCTGGCCAACTCGACCCGTCGTGACGACGCTCGTCTTCGGCTCGATCGTGATCCCTGGCAACAGTCGATCGAGCCAGTGCGGGATGTACCACGCTCGCTCGTTCAGGATGTGCATGATCGCCGGAACGAGCGCCATCCGCACGATGAAGCCGTCGATGAGAATCGCGATGCCGAGTCCGAGTCCGAACTCCTTGATGATGCGATCGTCGCCGAGCATGAACGAGAGGAAGACGAGGGCCATGATCGTGGCGGCCGCCACGACCACGCGGCCGATCGCGGCTATACCAGTACGGATTGCCTGCTGCGCTCCGGCGCCGCCGACGTACTCCTCCCGAATGCGGGAGACGAGGAACACCTCGTAGTCCATCGACAGGCCGAAGAGAATCGCGAAGACGATGATCGGGAGGAACGATTCGATCGGCCCCGTTCGGTCGAGGCCCACGAGGCCGATCCCCCAACCGAACTGGAAGACGGCGACGAGAACTCCAAATGCCGCGAGCAGCGACAGGAGCGTCGTCAGCGACGCCTTCACGGCGATCACGATCGAGCGGAAGGCCATGGAGAGAACAAGGAACGTGAACCCGATAACGACGAGCAGGAACAGACCGAACCGATCGAGGATGCGGCCAGCGATGTCATCGAACGCAGCGGTCTGCCCACCCACGAAAGCTGTGGCCGACGAACCGGCGAGCGCAGCTGGCACGACGTCCGTGCGCAGCGTCTGAACGAGATCGCTCGTGGCTTCCGACTGCGGCGACGTCTCGGGGAACGCGATCACGACTGCCGTGTCGCCTTCGTCGTTCAAAGCTGGCTCTGCGACCGACGCGATGCCGGGAGTGTCGTCGAGTACGGCCACCAACCGTGTGGAGGCGTCCGGGTCGTCGGTCTGGTCGACGGCGATCAAGAACGGTCCGTTGAAGCCAGCTCCGAAGCCCTCCGCGAGGAGGTCGTACGCCTTGCGCGACGTCGTGTCCTCGGGGTTGGTGCCCGCGTCTGAGGAACCGATCTGCACCCAGAAAAGCGGCAGTGCCAGGGTGATGAGAATCGCGAGCGCGAGACCGCCGACAAGCCATGCGTGGCCGGTAGCGAAGCGCCCCCAACTCGCGATCCACGTCCGCTCGCGCCCCTCGGCCGAGTCGTCGCGCTCGGGAATGAACGGCACGCGCCCCTTGTTGATGCGGTGACCGAGTTTGGCCAGGATCGCGGGGAGCAGCGTGACGGCAGCGAGTACGGCCACCAGCACGGTCATCGACGCGGCCACACCCAGCTTCGTGATGAAGTCGAGGCCCACGACGGCGAGCGCGAGAATCGAAATCGCGACCGTGAGGCCTGCGAACGCCACCGCGCGGCCGGCCGTAGCGGTTGCCGTCGCGGCCGCATCGGGTCCACTGAGCCCTTGGCTCAGTGCCTGCCTGAACCGCGTGACAATGAACAGCGAGTAGTCGATGCCCACGGCAAGGCCCAGCATCGTCGCGAGGACCGGCGTGATCGTGTTGAAGTTCGTGATGGCGGCGGCGAGGGTCAGCAACGAGAGTCCGGTCCCCACGGCGACGATCGCCATGATGATCGGCAGGCCTGTCGCGACGAGGCTGCCGAACACGATCAGCAGGATGATCGCGGCAGCGATGATTCCGATCAGCTCACTCGTTCCTGTCTCCGGGCCCTCGGCGTTGAGCACCACGGGCCCGGTGTACTCGGCCCGTACGCCCGTTCCCTCGAGTGCGTCGTCCACCGCCTCTCGCATGTCGTCGACCGACTCGACGTCGACGTCGAAGGAGAGCTCGGTGAAGAGCGCATCGGCGAACGCGATCGTCCCGTCGTCGCTGACACGGCCATCTATGCCCTCGAAGGGGTCGCCGACCTCCTGGACGTCCTCGATCGTCGCCGCGGCTGCAAGTGCGGCGAGGACAGCCTCACGCTGCGCGCCCTCGTCGAGCCGCCCCGAGTCCGAGGCGAGGACGATCTGCGCCGCCTCACCGGACCGCTCGGGGAACCGCTCCTCGAGCAGGTCGATCGCGCGCTGCGTATCGGAGTTCGGGATCGTGAACTCGTCGACGAGTTCGCCGCCGACCGTGCCGCTGGCACCGATCACGATCACGATTAGCACGATCCACAGACCGATCACACGCCATGGGTGACGCGCGCACGCTCGCGCGAGGCTGGTGAGACCGCTCCGGGGTTCGGTGTTCACGCTTGTGTCGTCGTTGTCCACGCCGGATTCTCCGCCCGGCCTGCGTTCGGCCGATTGAAGACGGCGCAGCCTACACAAACGATCAGCGGTCCCCGCCGCGCGGTTCGGGGGAACTAACTCAGGTTTCCCCCTACACTGAACCACGTGGGAGAGGTGCGGCACTCACGAGCGCTGCTGGCTGGCGCGCTCTCAACCGGCGTAGCCCTCGCGATCGCGGGCCCGGCGAGCGGCGCGTTCATTGCCGGCACTCCTGGCAACGACCATCTCACCGGAACGATCGCGATCGACATCCTGCACGGGCTCGGCGGAAATGATGTCCTCCGCGGTCGGCAGCAGTCGGACACGCTCTTCGGTGGCAAAGGAAACGACAGGCTCGAGGGGGAGGCTGGCAACGACCTCCTGTTCGGCGGGCCTGATCGAGACGCGCTCTTCGGAGGCGTCGGCGACGACGATCTTCACGGCGAGCAAGGCCGCGACACGCTCGCGGGGGCTGGGGGCCGCGACAAGCTTCGAGGCGGCCGCGATGCAGATCAGCTCGATGGCGGGGCGGGTCGCGACCAGCTCCGCGGCGAGGACGCTGGAGACCTCCTCGTAGGTGGCGCCGGCCCGGACCTGCTGCTTGGCGGACGCGGGTCAGACGAGCTTCAGGGCGACGCCGGCCGTGACACGATTCGTGGTGGCGGCGGGGGCGACACCGCTGCCGGCGGGTCCGGCAACGACAACCTCGACCTCGACGGTGGAAACGATACGGCGACGTACTCGGTCCTGGCCAACCGCACTTCACGCGATACGTACGCGGGTGGCCCAGGCCGCGACACGCTCTTGATTCTCGTTGACAAGCCACTCCTGGAGGAGCTCGGAACGACGCGGGAGGCGATCGAGCAGCGCTTCGCTGCGACCGCTCCCGGAAGAGTGTCGTTCGGAAAGCTCGGGTTCGGTCTGGTCGCAAGCGAGTTCGAACGGCTTGAGGTCGTCATCCCGAGCGTTGACGTCCTCGTCGCGAATCAGCAAGACGACCAGGTACGCCTGCTCCTCAACAACGGCACCGGAAAACTGAAACCTGGCCCGCGAACCGACACCGACGACGATCCGCTCGATCTCGCGGTGGGCGACATCGACGGCGATCG
>JAUVPB010000052.1 GCA_030598925.1 Actinomycetes bacterium | reverse complement strand
TCATCGCCGCGCCTCGTGTGGATGTGACCATCGCGCTGGCAGCCACGCTCCTCTCGCTCGCGCTCGGCTCACTGATCGGCGTGCTCGTGAGCTTCTTCCGCGGGTCTGCGGGAGAGATCGCCATGAGGTTCGTCGACGTGGCGCAGGCGTTCCCATTATTTGTGCTCGCGATCATCTTCGTGATCGGAGCTGGTCGCAGCGTCGCCAACATCATTGTTGTGATCGCGCTTCTCAACGTCCCGATCTTCCTGAGGCTGATCCGTAGTGAGGTGCTATCGCTGCGCGAGCGCGTGTTCGTCGAATCAGCCCGTGCCGGGGGCGACAGCAGCCTGTCGATCGCTATCCGCCACGTCCTCCCGAACGCGATGTCGCCGGGCTTCGCCCAGGCGTCGATCACGATGGGTTATTCGATTATTATCGCCGCTGGTCTCTCGTTCATCGGCGCGGGGGTGCAACCGCCGACCGCTGAGTGGGGCTCGATGATCGCCGCGGGGGCCAACGGCATCCAGATCGGTCAATGGTGGCCGTCGTTCTTTCCAGGTGTCGCCATGTCGCTGACGGTCTTTGGTTTCGCGGTTGTCGGTGAGACGCTGCAATCTGTCCTGATGAGGAAGACGGTCTGATGGCGCTCCTCGAGGTCGACAACCTCAGCATCGAGTATGTCAGCGTCGGGAGTCGCAACGTCGCGGTCAGGGACTTCTCGTTCTCGTGTGGAGCGGGCGAGGTCGTGGGCATCGTCGGCGAGAGCGGAAGCGGCAAGTCGACGGCGATCCTCGGCGTGCTTGGCCTCACGAGGCCGGGCGCCGAAATCACGTCCGGCAGCGTGCGTCTGGAGGATCGCGAGCTCCTGGAGCTCAGCGACGCGCAATGGGGCCGCATCCGCGGCCTACACATCGGGCTCATCACTCAGAATCCCCGCGGCTCGCTCAACCCGGTCCTTCGCGTCGGCAAGCAAATCGCCGGCGTCTACCGGGCTCACCATCCCGACGTCAGCAAGGACGAAGCACGTGATCGCGCCAAGGAGTTGCTCGAACTCGTCGGCATCAACGACCCCGAGCGCCGGCTACAGGCCTTCCCGCACGAGCTCTCGGGCGGGATGGCGCAACGCGTGCTGATCGCGATGTCGCTCTCGTGCTCGCCGAAGCTCCTGCTCGCCGACGAACCGACGAGCGGTCTAGACGTCACGGTGCAGGCACAGGTGCTCGACGACCTCCGCGACGCGGCCCAGGAGCTTGGATCCAGCATGGTCCTCGTCACGCAGGACCTCGGGATCGTCGCAAACTACTGCGACCGCATCTATCAGCTACACGCTGGCGAGTCGGTAGAACAGGCGCCGACCAGGGAGTTCTTCCGGCGGCCGGCGCATCCGGCAAGCGCAGCGCTTCTGATGGCCCAGCGCGGTGAAGAAGCAGACCGCTTCAAGCTCCGCGGATTCCCCGTCGACGGCCGCCGGCTTCCGCCCGGCTGTGCGATGCATCCGCGCTGTCCGTTCGTCGATGAGGCGGCGGGTTGCAAGACGAACCATCCGGATCTCGTCCAGGTCGGGCCAGACCACGCAAGCCGCTGCTTCCGCCACGAGGAAGTCCAGGGGGTCATGCAGCGCCTCCTGCGCGGTGAGGCGGCCGACGACGCGGAGACCTCTGAGGCCCCTCGGAATGGAGGTGAAGCCAGTGAGTGACGGCAACGGAGCCGACGGAACGCCGCTGCTCGAGATCAAGAACCTCGTCAAGCAATTCGAGATCCCAGGCTCGAAGCAGGTCGTGCACGCGTGCTCCGACGTGACGTTGACGATCAAGCGCGGCGAGACGCTCGGCGTGATCGGCGAGAGCGGTAGCGGAAAGACGACGCTCGGCCGCTGCGTACTGCGACTACTCGAGCCGACGAGTGGCCAGATCCTCTTCGAAGGGCGGGACGTCACGGCTCATGGCCGCCGCGAGATGCAGCGGTTGCGCAGCGACGTCCAGATCGTCTTCCAGGAGCCCTTCGACTCCCTCAATCCACAGATGACGGTTGGCCGCCAGATCGGCGAGCCCATCCGCGTCCACATGGACATCAGCAAGGCCGCTCGCAAAGACAGGGTGCACACGTTGCTCGAGCTCGTGGGCCTTCCTCCGTCGACCTACGAGGCGCTGCCGCGACAGCTGTCGCCTGGCGCGCTCCAGCGGGCATCGATCGCGCGCGCCATGTCGACCGATCCCAAGCTGATCGTCCTCGACGAGCCGACGTCCGCGCTCGCACCCGAAGCCGAGGCCGAGGTGATCCGGCTGCTCAAGCGGATTCAGCGCGAGACCGGCATTGCGTACATCTTCATCTCGCACGATCTCTCGCTGGTCGGCGAGATCTGCGACAACGTCGCGATCATGTACCTGAGTCAGGTTGTCGAGAGCGGATCTCGAGACCAGGTGTTCGGTAACGCGCGCCACCCGTACAGCCGAGCGTTGCTCGCAGCCGTGCTGCAGCCAGATCCTTTGAAGCGCCGTGACGAATCCGCGCGCGCCGAACGGCTCGAGGGCGAGATTCCGAGCCCGATCGACCTTCCTCGGGGCTGCTATCTCGCGTCTCGATGTCATTTCGTTCGTGAACGGTGCGAGAACGAGCCGCAGGAACTTGTCGGCGCCGGCGAGCCCGGGCACCATGCGCGCTGCTGGCGCGTCGCGGAAGACGATCTCAAGGAAGAGGAGATCGACAGGCTCCGCCATGAGCGCCAGTCGCGCACCGCCGACTCGAGCACGTGAGCTCGGCGCCCACGGACTCGTCTGCCCGTGGCGTAACGCCCGAAACCGACTGGGCCGTCCTCGAAGGCTGGGATAGGGCCTACTACCTACACGCCGTCCAAGCGCAGGCCGAGTTCGCGTATCTCCCGATCGAGCGGACCGACGGCAACTACCTCGTGCTGCCGGACGGGAGCCGGCTGCTCGATTTCCAGAGTCAGCTGATCTCCGACTCGATGGGACACCGACACCCACGCGTGCACGCCGAGATCGTGCGTGCGATGGAGCGGTACGGTCACGTGTTCTTCGGTCTTGCGACCGACTATCGCGCCCGGGCTGCCAAGCTGGTGATCGAAGACGCGCTCGCGGGCGAGGAGTGGGCGGGCCGGGTACGCATTCTCGCCTCGGGAAGTGAAGCGGTCGAGAACTCGCTCGCGATGGCGCGTCACTTCACCGGGCGCCCGGTGATCCTGACCCAGGAGCACTCCTACCACGGACTCACGATGGGTACTACTCGGCTGCGCGGCTACCGTGGACAGCTCAGTCCCGTCGATGACGCACGGGCGTCCCGTGACATTCCGGGCTTCCCCGGCGGCGGCATCGTGGAGATCCCGGCACCAGAGTTCCATGACTACGAGGGGCCACGACCGCTGCCGTCGCTCGAGCAGACACGTGCGATCATCGAAGACGTTGGTCCTGAGCGCATCGCCGGCGTGATCACGGAAGCGATGTTTGGGGCCGCCGGTCTGCTGCCGCCGGACGACTACCTCGTCGGCTTGCGGGAGCTGTCGCGCGAGTACGACTTCCTCTGGATCGCCGTTGAGGTACTGACCGGCTTCGGCCGACTCGGCGAGTGGTTTGGCTACCAGTGCTACCCGGGCATCGAGCCCGACCTGATGGTGATCGGCAAGGGGCTCAATGGCTGCGCACTCCCATGCGGCGCCGTTGTGACTCGTAAGGACATCGGCGAGTGGTTCGAACGCGCGCGCTGGTGGAGCGGCTCGACGCATGACGCGCATCCGCTCGTCTGCGCGTCGATCGTGGGAAACATCGAGGCGATGCTCGCTGACGACGTGATCGGGACCGTCAAGCGTCTCGGCGCCTATCTCGAGCGGAACCTCCGCGCGATGACGGCTCGCCACGCATGCGTCGGACGCGTGAGCGGTAAGGGCATGTACTACGCCGTCGATCTCGTTGGCGACGATGGCCGACCGATCGTTCCGGATGATCGCTCGACGCTTTTCCTCGGCGAACTCTCCAATCACCCGAACAACGTCATCGCCCAGGAGTGCGCAGCGAGAGGGGTCTTCCTCGGAGGATTCGTTCCGAACACGATCAAAGTGGCGCCACCCTTCACCATCTCGGAAGCCGAGATCGACGTCGGGCTCGACGTCTTCGATTCTGCCCTTACCGAGCTCGCCGGTCGGGCGACTCGTGGCTAGCGCCAGCGCCGTCGTCAACGGCGTAAGCGGACCGATTCCGGCCGAGGAACTCGGCCTGACACTCCCGCATGAGCACATCCTGTTCGACACGACGGCATGGCTGCTTGCCACACCGAGCGAGAAGGCGTGGCTTGCTGACGCCCCAGTCACGCTCGAGACGCGAGCTGCGGTTGCCGACGACCCGTTGCTCTCGCAGCACAACCTGCTCTTCCGCGACGAGGACATCGCCGCCGCGGAGCTGGCCGACTTCCGCGACGCCGGCGGTGAGACGATCGTCGATGTCACCCCGCCGGCGATGGGACGCGATGTTGCAGCAAGCAAGCGCGTGGCCGACAGGGCCGATGTCAACGTCGTCGTGGGCACCGGTCACTACGTCCAGTCGACTCACCCGCCGGAAGTCGCGGAGCAAACAGACGAGCAGATCGCCGGCTGGCTGATCGACGAGGTCGAGAATGGAATCGAGGACACGGACATCAAGCCCGGCGTGATTGGTGAGATCGGCACGAGCGGGGACATTCACCCGGACGAGCGGAAATGTTTGAGAGCGGCGGCGTTCGCCCAGCAGGCAACGGGCCTTGCGATCAGCATCCACTGCGCGATTCCACACGAGAAGGTTGCTGTCGAGATCGTGAGCGTCCTCGAGGAGGCCGGCGCCGACCCGACTCGTTGCATTCTCGGCCACATGAGCCACACCATCCACGACCTCGACTACCACCGCGCGGCGGCCGCCACCGGCGCGTGCCTACAGTACGACCGCTTCGGCGCAGACTTCCTCTATGAGAGCTGGGACCGGTATGAAGAGCCGCGCGACTCAGTGGTTGTCGCCGGTATCGCGAAGCTCGTCGATGAGGGTCTTGACGACCGCATCATGCTCTCGCACGACGTCTGCTACCGGATACAGCTGCGCCGGTTCGGCGGGCCCGGGTATGCGCATGTGGCGCGCCAGATCGTGCCAGCGCTGCGCGCCGCCGGCGTAGGCGAGCAAGCGATCGCTCGCATGACAGTAGAGAACCCTGCGAGAATCCTCGCGGTGCAACAAGAACCCGTCTCTAGTGTCGAGTGACGAGCAGCCAGGAGGGCGAGGAGACATGGGCACGAACGGCAGCGAGCTGAAGCACGTCTGGCAGCCGCTCGATATCGGTCCGACGCGCGTCAAACATCGGATCATGATGACGGCGCAGACGATTCTCTATTCCGACGACCACATCCTCGGCGATCGTCACATCGCGTTCTACCGGGAGCGAGCGATGGGTGGCGCGGCCCTCCTGCTCACCGAGCAACAGGCGGCGCACCGCTTTTCCAAAGGCTCGTTCTTCGCGGGCTGCACAGCCTGGGAGAAGCGCGCCATTCCGCAGTACGCCAAGCTTGCCGACACCGTTCACGAGCACGGATGCAAGCAGTTCGTACAGCTGTTCGCGTGTGGTGTACACGACAAGGGCACGACGATCTTTGACGAATGGCATCCGCTCTGGGGCGTCTCTCGCACGCCGTCCATCGTGCACCGCGAGGTGCCGATGGAGATGGAGAAGGAGCACGTGCTCGACATCGTCAAGGGGTACGGCGAATCAGCGCTCAACGTGAAGGCGTCGGGTCTTGACGGCGTCGAGATCCATGGCGCGCACAGCTACCTCGTTGGCCAATTCTTCTCGCGTGCCTACAACAAGCGCACCGATGAATACGGCGGCTCGGTCGAGAATCGCGCACGCTTCGCGATGCAGGCAGCCGAGGAGATCAGACGCCGCGTCGGTGATGACATCACCCTCGGGATCCGACTCACCTTCGACGAGTTCATGGGGGACGCTGGTATCACGGAGGAGGAGAGCGAGGAGACCGTCGATCTCCTCGCCTCGACCGGTCTGTTCGACTACTTCAACATCTCGGGCGGGGGGTACCACACGCTTCACATCGCCGTGCCTCCCATGAACATGCCGGAGGGGCTGTTCGTCCCCTTCGCCGAACGCACGAAGGAGATCGTCGGCCACCGGGCCAAGGTCTTCATCGTCGGGCGTATTCGCAACGCTGAGATGGCTGACGAGATCATTGCCGAGGGAAAGTCGGACATGGTGGCAATGACACGTGCGCAGATGGCCGATCCGTTCATGGTCACGAAGTTGCGCGAAGGGCGTGGCGAGGACATCGTGAAGTGCGTCGGCGCGAATGTCTGCCTGACGCGCGCTTTCGATCAGCGCGAGGTTGTCTGCGTCATGAACCCGGCCGTCGGGCGGGAGCGAGAGCTCGGCCAGGGAACGCTGCGCCCCGTCAACGGTGGCGCGAAGAAGGTCGTCGTCGCGGGCGGTGGGCCCGCGGGCCTTCGCTTCGCCGGCACGGCCGCGCGGCGTGGACACGACGTGACGCTCCTCGAGTCCGAGGACCGGTTCGGCGGCCATCTCAATCTGCTACAGCAGTTCCCCACGCGAGGGAACTGGAGCGACGCGGTCAAAGCGCTCGTGCGACCGCTTGAGCGGCACGGCGTCAACGCTCGCCTCGAGACCGAGGCGAGCAAGAGCACTCTGGCTGAGCTGTCGCCCGACGTCGTCATCGTCTCCACGGGCTCCAGTTGGAACGGCAGCGGCTTTAGCCCCTACCGAGCCGATCGCGAGGCCATCCCGGGGGCCGAGCTCGAGCACGTGATCGACGTCGAAACCGCGGCGGAACGTGTGTTGGCCGACCCGGCGTCACTGGGCAAGCGCGTTCTGATCATCGACGAGTCGGCGCTGTACCTGCCCCTTGGAGTCGCCGAAGTGCTCGCGGAGAGCGGCGTCGAGGTCGAGATCGTGAGCCCGCACTTCTTCGTCGGCAGTGACGCCCTGAAGACGATGGATCTGTTCCACATCTACCCACGCCTCAAGCAGCACGGTGTCGAGCTGAGCTCGCAGCATTTCGTCGAGAAGATCGACGGCAACGACGTGCATCTCTACCACCTGTGGGGCGGAGATCCGCACGTTGCCACGTTCGACACCGTTGTTCTCTCGCAGATGCGAGATCCCAACGAACGGCTGTACCGCGAGGTCAAGGATGACCATCCCGACGTGCGGCGCGTCGGCGACGCACTGACGCCACGGCCACTGGTCGCAGTCATTCACGAGGGCGAAGTGGCTGCCCGCGAGGTCTAGCGGGCGCCGTCGCGCGTATCCCGAGACGTTCGCCTCCGGCATCGACGTTGAATGCAGATTTGACAGGGAGCACGGACGGCTCTTGACCGCAACGACGACGAAAGGAAACGCTCGCGATGAGCACACCGAAGGAATACTGGCGGCGAGACAAGCACGAATTCTTCAACTTTCTCGCTCTCGACCGTGGGACTGTGGCCGATGTTCCGGAGCCGCTCCACGGGCTCGAGGGCGCTCTCGTATCGGCCGACGAGCAGGCTGGCTCGAAGACGTTTGTTATGGAGATTCCCCCGGGCTGGAAGACGACGTATGACGGAGTCGACGCCTCGCTGGAGCTCTTCAACCTCCGCGGTGACGTGTCCATCGAGGGCGATCGCGTTCGCGCGAGCGGGTACGTGCACGTCGCGCAGCGCTGTGGTGGTGCGGAGCTCGACTCCGAGGGCGGCGCGCTGTCGCTGGTTTTCTGGAACCCGAACGCGCCGGCCTATCCGCCGCCGTACACGAAGAATCGCGCGCTGCGGTTCTGGGAGGAGGACTGGCATGCGTCGCTGCCCGACTCGCACGGGATCATGCACAAGTCGCTCCGCCTGCCGGACCCCACGGGCCACGGGTACGACGGCGGGCCGGCCGGTCACATCCGCCTCGTGTTCATCGCGCCCGGTATTGACGCTCCCTACGAGCACGTTCACCACGAATGCTTCGAGGAGATCATCCTCCTGCAGGGCGATGTCCTGCTGGCGGACGAAGGCGTGATGGGCATCGGCAGCACGACTCTCCATCCGCAGGAATGGTGGCACGGCCCGTTCGCCACGCGGTCCGGTTGCATCGTCCTCGTCCACACGGACGCACCCATGGGCGTCCCATGGCCACCGCGCGAGAACGACTACCCGATCGCGAAGAAGGTCTGCGAGGCCTATCTCGACGAGGCGCGCTGGGATCTGCCGACCGAGCACACGCCGTGGACAGACTGCGAATGGACGCGCCTGCAGGACGATCCGGAGTTCCAAGAATGGGCGAAACAGGCCGAGGAGTTCGGCGACAAGGTGGGACGGGACACCGTAGCTTCGTTCCGCGCCGCACTGAAGTTTGAGGGCGACTGGGCATGGGAGAGGGAGCGCAACAGGCGCTAAGGGTGGCGCACAGGTCCTAAGGGGCGCGTCCGCAAACGGCGGTGCCCCTCAGTCGACATACGGCGGGCAGGTTGCCGACTCCGGCTGGGCTCGAGCACGCTCGCCGCGCAGTGCGGCAACGGCGCGCTGACCAATGCATGTCATAGGAGGTTCAATGCCAGAGGGCATCATCGACATCACGATCAACCCGTTCACGCCGCTCGAGGTCAGCCAGGGCCAGGTTGGCGTCGACGATCACTTCTACGAGAAGATCGGCGTGCCTCCCGAAGGGCGCGCGGGCGTCTCCTGGGAGAACTACCTCGAGCGAATGGACCGCGCGGGCATCCAGCGGTCGCTCATGTGCGCGACGCGGGCCGGGGACACTCGGATGAAGTACTCGTTCGCGATCCCGTACGAGCGTGTCGCCGAGTACTGCGCGCAGTATCCGGATCGCTTTTCTGGACTCGCTGGCATCGACCCGACGCGCGGTATGGAAGGATTGCGCGAGTTCGAGCGCGGCATCACCGAGTACGGCTTCGTCGGCGGACATCTCTATCCCCACTGGTTCGAGCGGCCCCCCGACCACGCGACGTTCTATCCGTTCTACGCGAAGGCCTGCGAGCTCGACGTGCCGATCATGTTGCAGGTCGGCCACTGCCTTGACTACCAGCGCGATCGGGTGCTTCCGAGCGTGGGGCGGCCGAGCACGCTCGAGCGGATTGCGATCGACCTGCCCGAGGTCAAGCTGATCGGCATCCATCTCGGTTGGCCGTGGACGGAGGAGATGATCGCCGTCGCCTACAAGCACCGCAACATCTACATGGCGGGCGATGCATACGCCCCGAAACATTGGCCGAAGGAGTACGTGCACTTCATCGACACTTGGGGTCAGGACAAGTGCCTGTTCGGTACAGATTGGCCGGTCATCGACCCCGAGCGAGTTGTGGTGGAGGTCGAGGACCTTGGCTTGCGGCCCGAGTCGAAGCAGAAGTTCTACCGAACCAATGCTCTGAAGCTGTTCGATCTCCCGGAGTCGAAAGAGCTCGATGCCGGTGCACCGGGGGGGACGCAGGCGTGACGCACGCCGCCGAGGCGTTCTGCCAGGCGTTCGAGGCGCTGAGTACCCTGGAAGCAGCCGCGTGAGTGACCGAGCGTTCTCCTACCGCCCCGCTCTGATTGCCGACGGTATCCGGGCGTCTGCGAAGCGAGCGCCGGGGAAGACGGCGTTGTCTCTCGGCGAGGACAAGCTGTCGTATAAGCAGCTTGTCGAGCGCGTCGACCGGGTTTCGAATCTGGCCGGTGCTGGTCTCGGTCTGGTTCCTGGCGATCGGGCCGCGCTGATGGCGCCGAACTGCCTGGAGTTCATTGAGATCGTGTGCGGGCTGGCGTCGGCCGGTGTGCCGCCGGCGATGATTAACCCGCGGCTGACGCCGGGTGAGGTCGCGTACATCGCGAACGACGCAGGCCCGCGTGTTCTCTTCGTCCACGAGTCACTCGTCGACGTCGTGCGGGACGCCGAGCTCGAGACCGTTGAACGCATGATCGTGATCGGTGGCGACTACGAGGAGCTGCTCGGGCAGTCTCACCCTGTGGCCGCGTCCGCTCTCGTCGAGGAATGGGACCCGTTCTGTATCTCGTACACGTCGGGGACGACCGGGAACCCAAAGGGAGCTGTCCTCTCTCACCGCTCGCGGACGCTCACCTTCTTCGCGATGGCGGTCGAGTACGGCTGCTACTCGCCCGAGGATCGGGCGATTGCGATCGCACCGCTCTACCACGGCGGAGGGTTCGCGTTCTCAGTGGCGCCCATCGCGTTTGGGGGAAGTTGCGAGATCCTCCCGAGATTCGATCCCGAGCAGGTGCTGCGCCTCGTCGAAGATCTCGCCATCACGAACACTTTCATGGTGCCGACCCATTTCAACGCGCTGTTCGCACTCGACGAGAAGCTGCGGCGGGGGGCCGACGTCTCGTCGCTCCGGACCATCATTGCCAACGCGGCGCCGCTGCCTCAAGCGACCAAGGAGCGGATTGTCGACTGGCTCGGCGACGGCATTCTGCACGAGAGTTACGGCTCGACCGAGGGCGGCATCGTGACGAACTTGCGGCCACCTGACCAACTCCGCAAGGAGCAATGCGTTGGGCTCCCGCTTCCGTGCACGGAAGTTCGCCTCCTCGACGAGGAGGGTGCCGAGGTCGAGCGAGGGGAGGTCGGGGAGCTGTACAGCCGCTCTCCGTACCTCTTCAACGGATACTGGGGCTTGCCCGACGAGACCTCGGAGGCCTTCCGCGACGGGTGGCTGTCGGTCGGCGATATGGCGAGGACGGACGAGGAGGGGTACGTCTACATCGTCGATCGGAAGAAGGACATGATCATCTCCGGCGGCGTCAACGTGTACCCGCGCGAGGTCGAGGAGGTGCTGCACGAGCATCCGGCTGTGGCCGAGGCGGCCGTCATCGGCGTACCGGACGAGTACTGGGGCGAAGCGGTATCCGCCGTGGTTGCTCTCCGTCCCAGCGCGAGTGCGACGAGCGAGGAGCTGGTCGAGTTCTGCGGCTCCCGCCTGGCGAGCTTCAAGCTGCCGAAGCGGCTCGAGTTCGTCGATGCGCTGCCGAGGAACGCGGCCGGCAAGGTTCTCCGTCGTGAGTTGCGCGAATCCGCCTCGGCGGAGTAGTCTCGGCTCGGCCGTAGTGTGGCCGGTACGAAGGAGGACACATTGGGGAAGCTGGACGGAAGAATCGCGATCGTTACCGGTGCCGCGGGCGGGATCGGACGCGGCATGGTCGAGGCGTTCGCCGCCGACGGGTGCGCCGGCATCGCGCTGGTCGACCTCAACACGGAGGGTGCCGAGGCCGCAGCGGTGGCGGCGCGCGAAGCTGGGAGCAAGACGATTGTGATCGAGGCCGACGTTACGAACGAGGACGACTGGGCTCGCGTGATCGACGAGACGGTAGCGGCCTTCGGTGGCCGGATCGACATCCTCTGTAACAACGCGGGAATCGCGACGGCGTCGTCCGTGCAAGAGATGGGCCTCGACCTCTGGAAACAGATGATCGATGTCGACCTCACCTCGGTGTTCCTTGGCTGCCGCGCCGTCCTGCCCGCGATGCTCGAGCAGGACTACGGTCGCATCATCAACACCGGATCTCAGCTCGGCTTGCGGGGTGCGCCGAACGTGGCGCACTACTGCGCCGCCAAGGGCGGAGTACACGCGCTCACCAAGTCGCTCGCCTACGAGGTGGCTGAGACCGGTGTCCGCGTGAACGCGCTTGCTCCAGGACCGACCCAGACGGAGATGCTGTACGACCTGCCGGAAGAGACGATCGAGGCGATTCGCCTCGAGGTTCCGATGAAGCGGTTTGCGCGGGTCGAGGAGATCGTGCCGACGGTCGTGCTGCTGGCCTCGGGAGATGGGGGCGGCTACTACCACGGCGCCGTCATGAACGTCTCCGGCGGCCACGTCACGTAGTAGCAGCGTGAGCATCCAGGGAGCAGCAGCAATCTCGGCCGACCCACTCGCGACTGCCCGAGCGCTGGCCGAGCGCTTCGCGGTCGGCTCCGCGGAGCGCGATCGGGATCGTCGCTTCCCGCGGGAGGAGCTGGACGAGCTAAAGGCCAGCGGTCTGCTCGGCTTGCGCCTGCCCCGCGCGCTCGGGGGCACCGAGGTCGACACAGCCACGATCGTCAACCTGACGGGCGAGCTTGCTGTCGGCGACCCGAACATCGCTCAGATGTTCCTGATTCATGCCTACGGCGAGGAGCTCATCACGGCCCTTCCCGAGTCTCCCGTGAAGGAGCGTCTCGCCGCGCGCGTGCTCGGTGGCGAGTTCGTCACCAACGCGTTCAACGAGGTCGGGACGAAGACAATCATGGAGTTCCGCACAACCGTTGGCCGCAACGACGATGGCGAGTTCCGCCTAAACGGCAAGAAGTTCTATGCGACCGGCAGTCTCGCGGGCGACTTCATGTACGTCGTTGCTGTGACGGACGACCCGGAGCCTCAGCTGCGTATCTGCTGGGCCGACACCGACGCACCCGGCGTCGTGATCCACGACGACTGGCTCGGCCTGGGCCAGCGGACGACGGCGAGCGGCACGATCGAGCTCACCGACGTGCCGATCGAAGCCGACGACATCACCATGGTCGATCACCTGATGACACCGGAGAGCCTGTTCGGGAACTTCGGACAGGTCTCGTTCTCCGCGATCTTCATCGGCATGGCGAAGGGTGCGCTTCGAGATGGCTTCGAGTTCGTGCGCACGCGTGCACGCCCGAGGCCCGAGTCGGGTGTCGAGACAGCCACTGAGGACCCCTACGTGCTGATGCGAGCAGGGGAGCTTGAGGCTAAGCTCGCAGCGGCGGAGGGGGCGCTTGTGCTCGCGCTCGATGCGCGGGCAGAGGCCGAGAAGGCTGGAACCGCCGCGGCGCGCGACGCCGCCTCGATCGCGGCCGGCCACGCCAAGGTGGTCGCCGGCGACGCGGCGCTCGACATTAGCTCCGGCATCTTCCGGATCTGCGGGGCGAGCGCGACGCTCGAGAAGTACGGGCTCGACCGGCACTGGCGGAATGCGCGCACGCTCACGCTGCACGACCGATGGATTACAAGCTGCGGTTCGCCGGCGACTATGCGCTCACCGGCACGGCACCGCCGATCTCGGCATACACCTAGCGTTCGAGAAACGCGAGGACCGCCTGAACGCAGGCGGTCGGATCCTCGAGCACGCAACACGTGCCGCCGGCTCCGGGAACGAGGTGCGTCTGCGCGCCCGGCACCCGACTGGCGAACTCGTCGAGCTGAGCCTGGATCGGCGGCGCGCCCAGTCCGACCGACCAACGCCTCGCCAGTTCCAGTTGACGACCTGAAACTCGTCCACAAGCAGTGGCGTCACGCGCTCGAACTGGTCGTGTACGAGGCCAAGCCGCCGGTGAGCACGATGGCCTCGCCCGCCCCCTCGTCTCATACCAGAGCGTATAGCCGTCGCACGTCGCCTCAGGCACGTCAGTCCTTGCCAGTGTCGTGGCCGACCCCGGCCGGCTCGGCCGCGGGCGCGTCGGGGTCGTCGCTCGCGCGAACGCGGCGCCGCGCGAACAGCCAGCGGCCGTCGAGTCGTTCGAGCTGGTCGTTGTAGCGGCCGACGAGCACAATGCGGCCTCCGTCCTCCGCGGGGCGCACCATCAGGAGGTCGGCGGTCAGCTCGGCCTCGTTGTCGTTTCCGTCGACCAGTACGTTCGTGACCCAGTGCTGACACGGCTTGTACTCCTCGTACTGCGGCTCCGTCCAGTAGGCCCTCGCGAACGCAGTGAGCTGCTCGCGGCCCTCGAAGTAGCCGACGATGCCGTCGAACACCCCGTCTGGAAGGAACGTGTTCGCCCAGCCCTCGGCGTCTCCCGTGTCGATAGCGCGGGTGTTGCGCGCGATCAGCGCGGTGTTATCGATCTTTGCGGT